>JBDLPR010000113.1:0-12320 GCA_039800985.1 Actinomycetota bacterium
TCTTGCAAATGATTGGGGAGTCATGAAACAGGTAAACCGATTACTTGATGCTTTAGCACTTGAATCCATCAGCTAACGTGGAACTTATGAACAATCAAGATTTTCAGAATCGAATTAGCCAGATTTCATCCAAGCTTGCTGCAAGCGGGCAAGAGCTTCTTCTTGTAACTCCTGGGGCTGATCTTCGTTATCTAACTGGCTATGACGCCCTTCCTCTTGAGCGATTAACTTGTTTAGCTGTAACGGCTGAAGGAAAATCCTGGTTGATTGTTCCAGAATTAGAAAAGCCATCTGCGATAGCTCATCACATTCCTGAAAAAGGAATTGAAATTCTTTCTTGGAATGAAACACAGAATCCTTATGAAGTACTTGCTAATTCTGTTGGTTCAAAGAGCAAAGTTTTAGTCAACAATTTGATGTGGGTGGAAAAGGCCTGGCACTTACAAGATGCATTTGGCTGCAAAGTTTCATTGGCTAATGATTTGATTGCCCAGATGCGCGCCATCAAGACTGATGCAGAAGTTAAAGCACTTTTTGAAGCTGGGGCAGCCATTGATGTGGTCCACTCTCAGATGGCCAAATGGCTAAAGCCTGGTCGCACTGAGCGCGAAGTCGGTCGTGACATTGCAAATGCAATCATCGAATCAGGGCACAGCACGGTTGACTTTGTGATTGTTGCTTCAGGGCCAAATGGAGCCAGTCCTCACCATGAGGTTTCAGATCGAATCATCAATTCAGGGGAACCTGTGGTGGTGGATATTGGTGGCACGATGCCATCTGGTTACTGTTCAGATTCAACAAGAACATATGTATGTGGAAGTGCTCCAAGTGATTATATGGATTACTACGCAGTGCTTAAGCACGCACAAGCACAAGCTTGCCAAGCAGCAACAACTTCAAATACTTGTGAGCAAATAGATGCGGTTGCCCGGGACATTCTGACAGGTGCTGGGCTTGGCGATTACTTTATTCATCGAACCGGTCATGGAATTGGACTGGAAACTCACGAAGAACCTTATCTAGTTTCAGGAAATTCTCAATTGCTCCAAAATGGTCATGCGTTCAGTATCGAGCCTGGTTTTTACATCCCAAACAAATACGGTGCTCGCATTGAAGACATTATGGTTTGTGTAGATGGCAAAGGTGTTTCAACAAACAACACCACCCACGACTTAGTCGAATTATAAATGCGCACCCTAATTCATGCGCAGATTGTCTATGCGCCTGGTTATCCAGATGCTGACAGTTTGCTTATTGAAGATGGAATTATCACTTGGGTTGGACAGTATTCAGCAGTTGCTCATCTAAATTTGTCTTTTGATCGAGTAGTGGACATTCCTGAATATTTTGTAGCCCCGGCTTTTGTTGATTCACACGTTCATCTTTCAGCAACTGGAGCGTTATTAACAGGCCTTGACCTAAGGAACGCAACGTCTGCAAATCAGGCAATTGAAATGCTTAGAGATTATGTTGCGCTTTCAAGTGAAGACTTTATAGTTGGTCACGGCTGGGAAGACACGAACTGGATTGATTCAGAAGACTGGAATTTTCAATCTATTAATGAAATTGTCGGAAATAGACATCTCTACTTAAGCCGAATTGATGTTCATTCTGCATTAGTTTCAACGCCAAATCACCAGGGGATAGTTAAGACAGATGAGCATCATGAAGTTAGAAAATTTGTCCAAGACAATTTGCCAAAAGAGTTAAGGCGCAAGCAAATTTTTGCTGCCCTTAATTTTGCTGCACAAAAAGGTGTTGTAAGCGTTCACGAAAATGGTGGCCCTGCAGTTTCTGGTTCAGCAGACTTCTTAGATGTATTAGAAATTTCAAAGAATGTGAATCTTCCGCAAGTATTTGGGTACTGGGGTGACACAGATTTAGCGGTGGTTAAGCAGTTAGGTGCTTTTGGCGCAGCAGGTGATCTAACAGTTGATGGATCCATCGGTTCTTTCACTGCGAAATTAAGCGAAAGTTACGTTGGCACTGATGAAATTGGGACACAATTTCTTTCCGTAGATCAAATAGCCTCACATCTAATCAATTGCACGCACGCTGGTATCCAAGGTGGTTTTCACGCTATTGGAGATGGCGCTTTAGATGCTGTTATCAGCGGACTAAGAATTGCCGAAGAGAAATGTGGCACAGCTGCCATTCGAACTGCGCGACATCGCATAGAGCATGCCGAGATGCTCAACACCTCACATCTTGAATACTTAAGTTCGCTCGGTGTTGTATTAAGTATGCAACCAATATTCGATGAATGTTGGGGCAATCCCGATGGATTATATGAGCAGCGACTAGGTGCAAATCGGGCAGCGCAGATGAATACCTTTGCCGCCATTGCAAGTAGTGGCGTGACGATGGCATTTAGTTCAGATAGTCCAGTTACGCCAATTGATCCTTGGCGAACGGTAAAAGCTGCCATGATGCATCACACACCTACGCATCGAATTAGCGCTCGCGCTGCATTCACGGCCCACACTCGCGGTGGCTGGCGGGCGGTTAAAGATGATTTGGCTGGAGTTATTGCCGAAGGCGCTCCAGCGCACATCGCCATCTGGAGTGTTGGTCAATACGCAGTAACTGTTCCAGATGACAGAGTTAGAGCTTGGTCAACTGATGTTAGAAGTGGAACTCCACTTTTACCGGATCTAGAAGATTCAAGCCCTGTTTGCATTGCCACGCTAAGAAGTGGGCTTGCAATTTTTGATTCCCAGAAAATTTTCGCAGATGTTTAAAAAGTATGTATTTGCAATATTTTCTGGGCTGTTGATGTCACGCAGTTTTAATGTTTCCAATTGGATCTTCGCATTTGCTTCAATGATTTTTTTGATCTATTTATTGGATAAGGCAAACCGAAAACAAAGATTCAAGATTATCTCCGTCTTTTCGATGGCTTACTTTTTAGCTCATTTAGTTTGGGTGCAAGTAATTGGCATCGATGCTTGGATTTTGCTTTCGCTAGTTTCTGCATTTCCTTGGTTAATTGCGGCGATCAATCCAGTGAATTATCGAAATTCTTTTTCAGTCATCTTGTTTGCCAGCACTGTAGTTGTGATTGAAGTACTAAGAAGTCACATCCCATATGGCGGTTTTCCTTGGGGATTAATTGCGTTTAGCCAAATTGATGGACCATTGATTAATTTTGCTCGCATAGGCGGACAGGCACTAGTTACTTTCCTGGTCGTTTTTATATCAGCCGTATTTCTGCGGATGTTTTCTAAACATTTTGTTTATTCCATTTTGATTATTGCAATCACATTTGCAATTGGTGCACAAGATTCAAATTATGAATCAAATAAAGCTTTCAAGGCGGTCGCTATTCAAGGCAACGTGCCACGACTTGGTCTGGATCAGTCTGCTCAACGCTTGCAAGTATTTAACAATCATGTAGATGTAACAGCACAGTATCTAGCTAAAAATTCTTCCTCAGTTTCAGATTTAATTATCTGGCCAGAAAGCGCAACTGATATTGATCCGCTTCAAAATAGGGAAGTGGCTAACAAGATAGACGAGTTGACTAAATTAGCTAATGCTCCAATTTTGGTTGGCGCAACAATTAATGGTGAAAACCCAGATGGTCCACGCGGAAGTGGTATTTTGTGGAATGAAGATGGCTCGAAGAATTTTTATATCAAAAATCATTTAGTTCCATTTGGTGAATATATTCCACATCGTGATTTCTTAAGTACATTCATTGATCGCATATCCCTTGTTCCTCGCGACTACATTCCTGGAACTGAAGTTGGGTTATTCCAAATTGGCGATGTTAAATTTGGCGATGTAATTTGCTATGAAGTTTCATTCGGCGAAACCGTTAGACATCTAGTTCGTGATGGTGCGCAGTTCCTTGTGATCCAAACCAATAATGCGACCTATGGGAAAACACAACAGCCAGATCAACAATTCCAGATCAGTCGATTCCGAGCTATTGAGCATGGTCGTAGTGTGATCATTGCAAGTACATCGGGAATAAGTGGAGCGATAAATCCAAATGGGGAAGTTATCGCCAAAACAGACCAGTTTGTCCCAGCAGTAGTGGCTGAAGAATTGCCATTAGTTGAAAGCACAACCATAAATGATCGTTTTCCGCGTTGGACAGCAATACTTTGTCTACTTTTCTTGGTTTTATACCAGGTGAAATCATCTATTAGTAAAAAGAATGCGTAGGCTAATCGAGTGGAAATATTCATTGAAGTTTTTGGTTGGATTGGCGCCGGGCTTTTACTTTTAGCTTTTTACTTCAATACAAGACAGATTTATCCTGCAACATCTAAAGAGTCTTTGGGGATAAATATCATCGGTGGCACAGGTTTACTACTAAACGGTGCATATCATGGCGCTTTGCCAAGCGTTGCGCTCAACGGTGTTTGGATCGTTGTTGGTGTTAGTGCTTTAATCAAAATTATGGGCAATAAGGATCGCTAAATTGTCGTCAACAAATCTTGGACGAATCCTTGTCATCGTTCCAACATATAACGAATTTGAAAACATCAAATTAATCACTGCAGGTATCAGAAGCGCAGCACCTGAAGTTGATATTTTGATTGCTGATGACAATTCACCAGATGGAACTGGGCGAGTAGCTGATGAATTAGCAAGCAATGATTCACACATTAAAGTTCTGCATCGCATGGCAAAAAATGGATTAGGCGCCGCTTATTTAGATGCATTTGCTTGGGCTAAAAAGAATAATTATGACGTTGTAGTTGAAATGGATGCTGACGGATCACACAGGCCACAAGATCTAGTTGCGATGTTGATTGCACTAAATAACGCCGATGTAGTTTTAGGATCCAGATGGGTAAGAGGCGGCAAAGTTGTTAACTGGCCGTTTCATCGAGAGATTCTTTCCCGTGGCGGCAACATCTACACTCGCCTTTGCTTAGGAATTCCAATCAAAGATGCAACGGGCGGATTCCGCGCTTACCGAATGAATGCTTTGAATCAAATGAAAATTGATGACGTACAGAGCCAAGGATATTGTTTCCAAGTCGATATGGCTTGGCGAGCAATGCAATCAGGTCTTCGAGTCGCCGAAGTTCCAATTACTTTTGTCGAACGTCAAATCGGCGAAAGCAAAATGTCAAGAGACATTGTTAAAGAAGCCTTAATTCGAGTAACACAATGGGGAATTGAAAAGCGTTTAGCGCGCTTGAAGCGCCGTTAACTTGCTTTACCCCTGATCTGGGTTACTCGTTCTTTTAAAAGGCTCTCTAAATCGCTCCTAGAGCGTCTTTCAAGAAGCATGTCATAGTGAGTCTTAAGCGGTTTAATTTGTTTTGTAGCTGGCTTGTTAGCACCTTTAACTACAGCCTGTTCACCACATTCACATTCCCAAGTAGTCGGAATCTCATCAGCTTCGATATAGAACGGCATCGTGAACTGATGACCCTCTGGACAGAAATAGGTTGTTAGCGATCTAGGCGCACTGACGCCAGGATCGGTTTCATAACTAGTCGAACCAAGTCGACTGCCACGCATAGATTCAGCCATTTAAATGACCTTCCCAAGACTTAAAACTTGGAATCCGCCCGATCGGTTCCAAGTAGTCAATACAACCTGCCAATCAAGAGATTTGTTCCCAAGTGAATGCTGAGCCTGAAATCTTGGGTATTTACAAATGCGAAACCTATAATAAGTAACCGATAAGATACATTATGTCAGGTTAAAGAAATCAGCAGTTAAAGGGAATCTCGAACAAAATTGGTGAGCCTCTGCCCTAAACCCGCTCAATTGCGAGGTCAATTTAAGGCCCTAGGAAGCAATTTCAGGCATTTTTTAGGATGCTTTGATAATTGCTTGGGCATCATCAATTTGGCTTAAAACCGTTACATTTTGGCCTGTTTTAAATTCGGCCAAATCAGCAAGTTTCACTTTAATAACTGGAAGATCCATACCAAAGGTTTCTTTGCCAACTAGAACACCTGTGCAAATAACCCCATCTGGCTCAGTGATGACAATAGCAACGGGTGCCAGGTTCTTTCGCATGAGTTCCATTAAACAAAATGATCCTGAGCTTGAACCTCGGCTAGAAGTCATGACTAAGACTTTCCCGACGCAACTTGCTTTGTATTGTTGGTGTCGCTCTTCAGCGATTACACCGTCTAAGTCCACGCCGCCCCAGAAGGAAATTGGCTCATCTAAGAAAAGAACTTCGCCACTTGCCTTTCCATAAGTTAATGGAACACCGCTAATTGTTTTATCCATGGAATAGATCACTATCCCAAGTGACAACACCCTTGCGAGCTGAATCAACGCATTCAGCAAGTGTTGCAAGAACTACATCAACACCCATGTTTGCCGGAACATAGTGAGCCACCTTCCCACTATTTGTGATTACAGTTTTAGTTCCTGGCTTGAAGATGTAAGCGGTGTATGCGCACGTATCAGTGACGACTTGAACGCTATGATCTACTAATTTTTTAATGTAACCAGCTTCAGTTGCCTGCTTAAGAATTGTTCTTCCTGTGTTGATGTAGAACTTAACACTCGGTGAAATTTGTTCGCCGTTACTTAATTCATCAACTAAAGATTTAATTTCATCAAATGATGCATGTGGCGTGCCAAGTGAGACTGCGTCCAATTTTGATCCTTGAATTGCAGTGCTTACTTCATCACGAGTGGTTTGTAATAAATCAGCATCAATCACGTAGGTCGGAATTGCTGATGGGTTAGCAACAACTGATTCCAATGTAGGTGCCTCTGGTGTGCAACCAACAATATGGAATAGCCCTACCCCGCCAGATGATGCTGAAGCTGCGCCTAGAGCTTTTAATTTATCTTCATGTATTTCACTTGGCAGTCCAACGAATACTGGATTCTTAGTTCCCGCGTAATGTCCTGCTAAATAACCAAGAAGCGGATACAAAATATCTAAATCTTTTACACGATCACTTAAAGATGTGCAGTCAAGTATTAAATGGCCAACTCGATTTTCTGGAATGTGCAAACCAGCATATGGAGCTTTCCCAGTTATCGCCGATGCGATATCCATAAAATCGCCATAGCGATCTGTTCTTGCACCTAAAACAGAATTTGCAAAAACTATTGCGTTAGATTCAGCCCAAGCGATGTCTTTACCAAATTCTGGCCTAACGTCCGCTTGATATGGTGCACAAGTCCAAGTCTGATTTACGCCCATGTCTGCATAAGCTTGCATAATTTTGCGAGCACCATTTGCAACAGTTCTTTCATGCTCTGTTTGCTCAAGAACTAAACCTGGATGAATTAAATCCATCGATCCAACATTTACTGTTGTTGGCACAACAACTTTTGCGCCAAGTGAAACAAGTTTGTTGGCGTAATCTAATCCAGCTTGTCCATAGAAAATACAACCATCAATGTGTGCTGACTCAATGTCAATCATGTGAGTTGCGCCTTTAATGCGTCCTAATTCAGTTAAGAGACGCATTGCTAGAGCAACCGCTTCCCCGCGCTCACCATCTAACATGGCTTGCTCTTCAGCGGTTAACTTCAACACAGTTGTATTCAATCAGTAAGTGAATGAGTAAAGGTTTAAGCGAAGTCACTAATCGGTGGGCAAGCACAGACTAAATTTCGATCCCCATAAGCTCCATCGATACGACGAACCGGTGGCCAGTACTTCTGGTTACGAAGGCTGGCAACTGGATAAGCAGCTTCTTCACGAGAGTAAGGATGGTTCCATTCACCTAAGCAGAATTCAGCTGTGTGCGGCGCGTTATGAAGAGGATTGTCTTCTTGTGACCACTTCCCTGCGGCAACAGCATTAATTTCTTGCTTAATCTGCTTCATTGCTGAAATGAATCGGTCTAATTCAAACAGTGATTCACTTTCTGTTGGTTCTACCATCAAAGTTCCAGCAACCGGGAAAGACATTGTTGGTGCGTGGAATCCAAAGTCAATAAGTCTCTTTGCCACATCATCAACGCTGACACCTGTTTGTTTAGTAATTTCGCGCAAATCCAAAATACATTCATGCGCAACTAAATTATTTGGACCTACGTATAACACTGGGAAGTCATCGCCAAGATGTTTGGCAATGTAGTTCGCTGAAGCAACAGCAACTTGAGTGGCTTCTTTTAGACCTTGTGAACCCATCATGCGAATGTATGCCCAAGGAATAGTCAAAATGCCAGCACTTCCCCATGGGGCTGCGCTAACTGGACCTACGCCGCCATCTTTATGTCCTCGTCCAATTGGTCCAGCTTCTGGGCGAATTGGATGTGACGGCAAATAGGGCGCTAAGTGTTCACGAACTGCAGTTGGTCCAACACCTGGGCCACCACCACCGTGAGGTATCGCAAATGTCTTGTGAAGATTTAAGTGTGAAACATCCGCGCCGAACTTTCCTGGCTTAGCAAGACCAACAAGTGCATTTAAGTTGGCACCGTCAACATATACCTGGCCACCAGCATCATGAACCATCGCACAAATGTCTGTAACACTTGCTTCATAAACCCCGTGTGTTGATGGATAGGTGATCATTAAGGCAGCAAGATTGCCTTCGTTTTCCATGATCTTGTGCTTTAGATCATCCATGTCAACGTTTCCAAAATCATCACAGGCAACAACAACAACTTTCATGCCCGCCATAACAGCTGACGCTGCGTTTGTTCCATGAGCTGAACTTGGGATAACACAAATGTTGCGATGACCTTCTCCGCGCGCCCTGTGATAGTTACTAATTGCAAGTAGGCCCGCGAATTCACCTTGTGAACCAGCATTTGGTTGCAAAGTGACAGCGTCATAACCAGTGATCTCAACTAGCCAAGCTTCAAGCTGCTTAATTAATGTCATGTAACCCTGAACTGAATCAAGTGGTGCAAATGGATGAATGTTGGCAAACTCCGGCCAGGTCATTGCCTCCATTTCAGTTGTTGCATTTAACTTCATGGTGCAAGAACCAAGTGGAATCATTGAGCGATCTAAGGCCACATCTTTGTCACTTAGTGACCTGATGTAACGAAGCATTGCAGTTTCGCTGTGATGAGCGTTGAAAGTTGGGTGGGTTAGGAATTCACTCTTGCGTTGAAGTGCAGTTGGAATGTTTTCGCTCGTATCAACATCGGCAAAGGTAACCGGGTAATCGCCCTTAATTGCACTGGCAAATGTTTGCCAAACCTGTTCAATCACTTCAGGTGTAGTGGTTTCATCCACTGACATTTGAATTGTGTCAGCATCTACTTCCCACAGACTAATTCCACGTGCATAGGCAGCGCTTAGAACCTCTGACGCTTTCCCAGGCACTTTAACTTGAACTGTGTCAAAGAATTCTGATTGCACATCAAGCCCAGCGCGAATTAGTCCAGCTGCAAGTGCGCGAGCATTGCGGTGAACTTTGCGAGCTATTTCAGTAAGTCCAACGGGACCGTGGTAAACGGCATACATCGATGCCATCACAGCTAGCAATACTTGTGCGGTACAAATGTTGCTAGTTGCCTTGTCACGTCGAATGTGTTGTTCACGAGTTTGCAAAGCAAGGCGGTATGCCTTCTTTCCATCTGCATCAACGCTCACCCCTACTAAGCGTCCTGGCATAGAACGTTCCAGTCCATTTTTTACAGCCATGAAGCCGGCGTGTGGTCCACCAAAGCCCATTGGCACACCAAATCTTTGTGCGCTACCAACTGCAATGTCTGCACCTAGTTCACCAGGTGATTTAAGCAAAGTTAATGAAAGTAGATCCGTACATACGCCAACTAGAACATCAGCAGCGTGAGCTTTTGCGATAACACTTTCTATATTGCGAACTTTGCCACTGCTTCCCGGATAGCTAAGTAATAAACCAAATGCATCAGGATGAGATAGGTCACCATCAACATCGATTAGGCAGATTTCAATACCAATTGGCATTGCACGGGTGTTTAACACAGCAAGTGTTTGAGGATGGGTGTCGCTATCCACTACAAATACATTTGTTTCTTTCTTGCTCTGACGACGCATAAGTGTCATAGCTTCTGCGGCAGCTGTTGCTTCATCAAGTAGCGATGCACTTGCTATATCCAAACCAGTTAGATCGGTGATCATTGTTTGGAAATTAAGAAGCGCTTCCAAGCGACCTTGAGAAATTTCTGGTTGGTATGGCGTGTATGCGGTGTACCAGGCTGGGTTTTCGGTGATGTTGCGAAGTATCACACCTGGTGTGTTTGTGCCGTAGTAGCCAAGTCCAATCATTGAAGTTAAAACTTCGTTCGCACTTGCAAGGGTGCGTAGTTCTTCTAAAGTCTGAGCTTCAGTTGAACCATTAAAAAGTGCAAGACCTTCTTTAAGTGCAATTGAATTTGGAACAGCTGCAGTTGAGAGTGCATCTAACGAGCTGTACCCAAGTACAGAAAGTATGTGACTTAGTTCGGTTTGGTTTGGACCAATATGGCGATGAACAAAAGATTCATTATGTGTGGTGGTAACTGACACGTGTATCCCCTACAACAGATTTAGAACGAAGGAATTTCTTCCTTACGTCTCCCCATCTGTTGTGGTCTCACTTCAGAGTTGCTGATTTAACGTAGTCCTTTTGCCTGAGAGGTTCTGAGGAGCATTGCCCCGTCGGCGGTGCTAGTTAAAGCACTCTCTCCCACGCTAAATCCTTAGCACTATTAGCGTAGTACCACATTGTGACTAAGTGAGGTTAAACCCCAGAAATAAGAATTAACCGGCTGTTTTTGAACGACGACGCGCGGCAAGTTCATCAGTGGCACTGGCTTCTTCATCCACAGTCTTCTCACCCGGTAGCTGGGCCAAAGTACCTTCGACTTCTTGCCAGACGCGGCCAACGGCAATTCCAAATACACCCTGGCCACCCTGCAAAAGATCGATTACTTCATCTGGAGATGTGCACTCATAGACACTCGCCCCATCACTCATCAAAGTAACTTGGCTCAAATCTGTCGTGCCACGACGGCGCAAGTGCTCAACAGCTGATCTAATTTGCTGTAGTGAAACACCTGTATCTAAAAGACGTTTAACAATTTTCAATTCAAGAATGTCGCGGAAGCCATAAAGGCGTGAAGTTCCAGAGCCGCCTGCTGGGCGAACAGTAGGAACAACTAATTCAGTGCGAGCCCAGTAATCAAGTTGGCGATAGGTGATGCCAACTACTCCTGCGGCGACCGGTCCACGGTAACCAACTGCTGGCATAGTTTGCATTGACTCTTCATCAAATAACAGACCTTGTTCCCCAGCCTTTAATGCAGCATCTGCGCGAGCAATATCAGATTGTGTTGTTGCGCTGTGATCTGGCGTCAATTGGTCCGTCATTTGAACTCCCAATTTTCAGGGTGCCTAAGGGGTTAGACACGGGGAACCTGTATGAAAAAGAATATCCATCTGGATATATCAGGGCAAGGACATTCGCATTCGACACGCCGAAGTCTAACCATCAACCTTTACTTGAGGTTATCTTTGCTGAATTTCGAGTATTGCTGACGTGAATTTAGGCAACTTGATCGCTCTGCCGCTCACTACTAAATCGTTAAAACTTGATGAATGTGCCAGGACTGTCTCGCCAGGGGCTATTGGCACCTCAATTGATTCAGATGTTGTGTTGATGATGCATCTGGTTCTAAGTCCTCTAGTAACTTCCAAAATTCCTTGATCAACTTTGGAAGTGGTTTGACTCAAATCTACTTGCCAAGCCAGATGGGCTCTTCGCAGCTCAAGAAGTCTTCGATAAAGACTCAAGGTGCTTAGTTGATCACCTGTTTGGACATCAACTTCCTGCCATGGAATGGGCGCTCTTGCACCCTCACGACCAGCTTGAGTGTTTCCTGAATTTATCCAGATTGGATCCTTGCGGTCTTCAGGGGGTATTTGAACATCTTCTAAGCCAAGTTCTTCACCTTGGTAGACGTAAATTGATCCAGGAAGAAAGTGAGCCAGCATTGCCATCGACCTGGCTTTAGCTAATCCATCTGGTCCACCACCAAATCGGCTAACAACACGACTTGCATCATGATTTGAAAGCACCCAAGTTGGGGTCGAATTGTATTGAATAGCTGAATCTAAAATCTGCTCAATAGTTCTGGCAAGAACAACTGCGTCAAAAGGCATCACCATGAAATCGAAGTTGAAAACTTGGCCAAGACTTTTGGCATATTTCATCGCTCGGTCTGTTGGATAAGCCCAGGCCTCGGCAACAGCCAAAACTTCCCTGTCGTATTCGCTAAAGATTTTCTGCCAATGACGATAGATTTCATGCACTTCATCGCGATCAAAAAATGGCGAGTCAATTAAGTATTTACGAATTGCCTCACTGGCCTCTTGATCTGTTGGATCGTACAAATCAAGCCGGATTGCATCGACTCGCTTTTGTGGATCTAAGTCATCTGGGTAAC
>JBDLPR010000114.1:0-4612 GCA_039800985.1 Actinomycetota bacterium
CCGATGGCATGCATGTATTTGGCGCTTACACAGCCATCAAACACGGTCAAGAGCTTTACGGAAAGACAGTATGTGAAACGGCGATTGTTTCCATGACTCGAGGCGCCGATGATTTGCTAGCTGCCGTTGTTATCGGCCGTGAAGCTGGTCTTGTTGATTTAAATCGTAAATATGTCGCAGTGGACTTCGTGCCACTACTTGAAACTGTGGATGAACTTCAGGCTGCCGATCGAATCCTTGATGAATTACTAAGTACGCCTGCCTACCGTGAAATCGTTTCAATTCGCGGAAATGTTCAAGAAGTAATGCTTGGTTATTCAGATTCAAATAAAGATGCTGGCATTTTGACTTCACAATGGGAAATTCACTTAGCGCAGCGAAAATTACGAGATGTGGCAAATAAGCACGGTGTTCGACTTCGTCTATTCCATGGCCGTGGTGGAACGGTAGGCCGTGGTGGCGGTCCAACATTTGAAGCAATCTTGGCTCAGCCTGCAGGTGTATTAACCGGTGAACTTAAAGTAACTGAACAAGGCGAAGTGATATCAGATAAGTACATTTTGCCGCCGCTTGCTCGTGAAAATTTAGCTTTAACTTTGGCAGCCGTTTTAGAATCATCAATTTTGCACAGAACCCCAAATGTGCCACAAGAAAAAATGACTCAATGGAACGCAGTCATGCAGTCAGCCTCCGATGCGGCGCTAGGTGCCTATCGCGGACTAGTTCAGCATCCTGATCTTCCGGCATATTTTGATAGTTCAACTCCGGTCAGCGAGTTGGCCGATGTTCATATGGGTTCTCGACCAGCAAGGCGACCAGACACCAGTGCTGGAATTAGTGGCCTTAGAGCAATTCCTTGGGTATTTGGTTGGACTCAGTCACGACAAATTGTTCCAGGGTGGTTTGGTGTTGGCACAGGGCTTCGAGCTGCTAGAGAAGCAGGCTATGAAAACCAACTCAAGGAAATGCTGCAGAGCTGGACCTTCTTTTCAAACTTCATTTCAAATGTAGAAATGACTCTTGGCAAAACAGATTTAACTGTTGCGCAAAACTACGTTGATGCCCTGGTGCCAGAGCAGTTAAAGCATATTTTTGAAACAATAAAAACTGAGTTCGAACTAACTAGGGCAGAAATTTTGAATTTAACTGGTGAGTCTGAAGTTCTGGCTGCAAGTGAAACTTTGTCACGTACTTTGGCCATCCGCGACACATACTTATTACCACTACATCATCTTCAAATTACTTTGCTAAATCGCGTGCGCAGAGCAAGAGCAAATGGGCAAGAGCCTGATAGTGAGTTAAGACGAGCTTTAAGTATTACCGTTAACGGTATTGCAACAGGCCTTCGCAATACCGGTTGAGTTAAGCGGTTAAGTTTTTAACTGAATCGCAAACATTAGTTATTTGAACTTCTAATTCTTCTGGCTTTAGGAAATTGGCAGCATAAATTGCAAGCTCTGGCAAATAGTTCATTTTTGTAAAACTAGCGATGGCTTTGTAAGGCGTTAATATTTCAGAAAGTGAAAAGCCATGCTCACCGTTTGCTGAGTAAAGTTCTTCAATTCCACCAGTTGTCGTTAGGACTTGTAAGTTCTTGCCTTCTAACTTGTAGGCGTCCTGGTAAGCCCAATCTTCAGTCAAAACATCATCTAAGTATTGTTTTAGAGAAGCAGGGCTGTGGTACCAATACAGCGGAAATTCAAGAATTATTGAATCAGCTTGTTCCCAAAGTTTTTGTTCTTCTTTTGGATCAAAGTGCACGCCACTTCGACTTAATTGATCAATGTGCCTGACCGTTACGCCAGCAGTGTTGGCCAGTTTGGCTGAAATCGCTAAATGGGTATTTGAAGTCGATAAGTATGGGTGGCTTAGTATGACCAATACATTTTTTGACACCTCTAAAGACTAACGGCCATTGCGTTACTAGATAACCCACGCAATGGCCGCTTCGCTTAAAGCGTTACTTGTCTGATTTGTACCAATCAACATATTCAGGGGCAAGTGGCTGCTTGCCTTGGATGATGTCAGCAGCCTTTTCAGCAACCATCATTACTGGTGCATAAAGGTTCGCATTGGTTACGTATGGAAATACTGATGCATCGACTACCCGAAGGCCTTCAACACCATAAACCTTCATAGTTTCTGGATCGATAACTGCCATGTCGTCTTTACCCATCTTGGCTGTGCAGGATGGGTGATAGGCGGTTTCTGCATCTTTGCGTACCCAGTCAAGGATTTCTTCAGGTGTTTGAACACTTGGTCCAGGACTAATTTCACCATCGCTGTATTCATCAAAAGCTGATTGCTTAAGGATGTTACGAGTAACTTGAATCGCTTCAACCCATTCGCGGCGATCCTGGTCAGTTGAAAGGTAATTGAACAGAATTGATGGCTTAGCTTTTGGATCTTTGCTAACAATTTCGATTCGACCACGAGCATCTGAATACATCGGTCCAACGTGAACTTGGTAACCATGACCCTGTTCGATACCAGTGCCGTCATAGCGCACAGCAATTGGCAGGAAGTGATACATCAAATTCGGGTACTTAACTTCGCTATTAGATCTAGCAAAGCCGCCACCTTCAAAGTGGTTTGTTGCACCTGGTCCCTTGCGAGCAAATAACCAAGCCGCACCAATAAATGGTCGCTTCCAAACTTTAAGGTTTGGATTCATTGTGATTGGTTTCTTGCAGGCGTGCTGGATGTAAACTTCCAAGTGGTCTTGTAGGTTTTGGCCAACACCAGGAAGGTCTTTAACAACTGGAATACCTAAGCGATTAAGTAATCCTGATGGACCGATACCTGAAAGCTGCAATACCTGCGGTGTATTAATCGCGCCACCACAAAGAATTGTTTCGTGTCCGCGATATTCAACAATCTTCTTGCCAACCCGAACTTCAACTCCGACGGCTTTGTCACCTTCGAAAATAACTTTGTTAACTTGATGACGAGTCTTGATTGTTAGGTTCTTGCGGTGTTTAACCGGGTGCAGGTAAGCACGAGCTGAAGACCAGCGACGACCTTTCTTCACGTTCTTGTCAAAAGGTCCAAAACCTTCTTGTTTGTAACCGTTGACATCATCAGTGCGAGTAAAACCTGCTTGAACCGCAGCATCAAAGAATGCTTTGAATAAAGGATTCTTAGCTGGTCCTTTTTCTAGGTAAAGCGGACCGCTATGACCACGAAATACTTTGTCATTTGGAACGCCAGTAGCGTTTTCCATTTTCTTAAAGTACGGAAGACAGTGAGCGTAATCCCACTTTTCCATTCCTTTGTCACTTGCCCAACGTTCGTAGTCCAACGGATTACCGCGCTGGAAGATCATGCCGTTAATTGAGCCTGAGCCACCAAGAACTTTGCCGCGGCCGTGGTAAACCTGACGGCCACCCATAAATGGTTCTGGATCTGTTTTATACATCCAGTCATAGAACTTGTTACCAATTGGGAAAGTTAGGGCTGCTGGCATGTGGATGTAAACATCCCAGATTGAATCTTTGCGACCAGCTTCAAGTACTAGAACTTCGATTTCTGGATTCTCAGATAGCCGGTTTCCAAGAACGCTACCCGCTGAACCGCCACCAATAATGATGTAGTCATAAATCTTTGTCATTTAAAGCTCTCCTGCGGCGGTATCAACAACATTTGCAACTAGCATCGCCCGGGTCATTGGACCTGTACCACCTGGCATTGGGGCAATGTGGCCAGCAACTTCGCTACATGCTGGATCGATATCACCCAGTAATCCAGCATCGGTTCGAGTAATACCAACATCAAGTAGGGCAGCGCCTGGCTTGATCATGTCTGGCTTAATGAAGTGCGGAACACCAGCAGCTGCGACCACAATGTCAGCACGCTTGATGTGAGCAGCCATATCTTTTGTGCCGGTGTGACACAAAGTCACTGTGGCATTTTCGCTACGGCGGGTAAGAAGTAATCCAAGTGGGCGACCAACAGTTACTCCGCGCCCAACAATACAAACTTCAGCGCCATCAAGATTTACATCATATGCACGAAGTAATTCAACGATGCCACGAGGTGTGCAAGGTAGTGGTGCTGGAACACCAAGTACTAAGCGACCAAGGTTAGTTGGATGAAGACCATCGGCATCTTTCTTAGGATCAATTGCTTCAAGAGCTGCATTTGAATCCAAGCCTTTCGGTAGTGGCAACTGAACGATGTAGCCAGTACATGCTGGGTCTTCGTTAAGGCGCTTGATTGCAGCCATTACATCTGCTTGAGTTGCATTTGCTGGAAGATCTTCGCGAACAGAAGTGATCCCAACTTCATGGCAGTCGCGGTGTTTACCAGCCACATATGAATGTGAACCTGGATCATCACCAACAAGGATGGTGCCAAGGCCAGGAGTAATACCTTTCGCCTTTAATTCTTCAACGCGCTTAGCTAGCTTGGCTTTAACTGCAGCAGCGGTTGCTTTACCGTCCAGGATGATTGCGGACATGCCTCTAACCTTCTGTTTTGTTTAATCCAATAATTTAAATTATTTGGCTTATCTAAAGATACTCAACTGTGGCGTCAGTCAGGGCTGCCCACAGATGCTCTGCAAATGAACTACGAACAAACAAGATGTAGCAGTCTGTGCAGCAGTACCACA
>JBDLPR010000115.1:0-4561 GCA_039800985.1 Actinomycetota bacterium
CATGCAAACACTTAACGCGGTTTGGCATACCACCAGCGGTGATTCCATCAATTTCATCCACGTGTTCGATCGCTTCACGTGAGGCTAAATATTCATCATGAGCTTTTTGATATTGCGCCGCCAACTGTGGATCACTTGCTAATTGGTCTTCAAAATCCTTCATCACGCCGTTAGCTTCAAGGGTTCCGATGTAGCCGGCAGCACGTGGACAAGTTAAGTAGTAAAGCGTTGGAAATGGTGTTCCATCTGGAAGGCGAGGTGCATTTTTTAATACATCAGGTGCGCCGCAGCCACAACGATGGGCAACTTCAATCGCGCCACGTGGTTCACGATTAAGTTGTGCGGTAACAGCCTGGGTATCTTGCGGATTTAACATGGTTGCCTATTGCGGCATATCTTCGCTTTGAACAACTAATGGATCATTTGCAGCTGGCGGGTTGTCAGCAAGCCGTGCGCTTTCCCAAAGTTTTGAATACCAAGAATTATCGCTATTTGGTACAAGTGCGCCAGGGACACTATCGATTGCAGTGTTAGTTTCGCTATCTAAAACCACAAAGCCAATTTCACCTGGAAAAACATAGTTGAGCCTGGCTCTAGCCAGAGTTGCGATGTATGAAGGGTCAGCAAATCTGGCTTGGCGATTTGCAAGCGCATCAATATCTTTTTGTTGAGCGGTTATTTGCAATTCCAGGGCAGCAATTTCGCGTCGCTCTTGTAAGAGCGCACGCATAGGAAGCGCCAGCATCAACACAACTAGAAAACAAGATGCGATGAATGCAAAGGCGCGACCGTTTAACTTAATTGCTTTGGCCACGTACTTAAGTCTGCCTTAATTAGCCCTTAAAACGTGGGAATGCACCGCGACCGGCATAGCGTGCTGCATCATCCAAATCTTCTTCAATGCGAAGTAGTTGGTTGTATTTAGCCACACGGTCACTTCGAGCTGGAGCACCAGTTTTAATCTGACCACAGTTAAATGCAACAGCAAGATCTGAAATTGTGGTGTCTTCGGTTTCACCTGAGCGGTGGCTCATCATGGTTTTAAAGCCAGCACGGTGAGACATTTCAACAGCTTCAGCAGTTTCGGTTAATGAACCAATTTGATTCACTTTAACTAGAAGTGCATTCGCTGAATTAAGTTCAATACCGCGAACAATACGTTCAGTGTTGGTTACAAAGTGGTCATCGCCAACAATCTGAGTTTTTGCACCAACGGCTGCAGTGAAAGAAACCCAAGCATTCCAGTCATCTTCAGCTAATGGATCTTCAATCGAAACTACAGGGAAATCAGAGATTAATCCGGTGTAGAACTCAATCATTTGCTCAGTTGTTTTAACTTGACCTTCAACGTGGTACTTGCCATCTTTGAAGAATTCTGTTGCGGCAACGTCCATCGCAAGTGCGACATCAGTACCAACTTTGTAGCCAGCTTTTTCGATTGCTTCTGAAATTAATTCAAGTGCAGCGCGGTTGCTCGGAAGATTCGGTGCAAAACCACCTTCATCACCTAGACCAGTGCTAAAGCCTTTAGTTTTCAGCACGCCTTTAAGTGTGTGATAAACCTCTGCACCTGTTCGAAGTGCTTCTGCGAAAGTTGGTGCGCCGATTGGAGCAATCATGAATTCCTGAAAATCAACATCGCTATCAGCGTGTGCGCCACCATTGATGATGTTCATCATTGGTACTGGCAACACATAAGCATTTGGGCCACCGATGTAACGGTAAAGCGGAAGCTTTGCACTGGCTGCTGCTGCTTTTGAAACTGCAAGTGAGACACCAAGGATTGCATTTGCGCCAAGTTTTGCTTTATTTGGAGTGCCATCAAGTTCAATCATTGTTTGGTCGATTAAACGCTGTTCAGTTGCATCAAAGCCAAGAACTTCAGGCATGATCATGTCTTCAACTGCGCGTACTGCGTTTTGTACGCCTTTACCTAAATATCGCTTTTCACCATCGCGAAGTTCAACTGCTTCAAAAGCTCCAGTTGATGCACCAGATGGAACTGCAGCGCGACCAACGCTTTCATCATCTAGAACTACTTCAACTTCAACAGTTGGATTGCCGCGTGAATCAAGAATTTCACGGGCACGGATATCGGCGATGCTAGACACTTAGCTACTCCCAAACTTTAGGTAACACCCAGAATTCTACTGGGCGCTCTGACAAACCAATTATTAGTTTGTTAAACCCTCAGATTCGCGGATTGCCTTTCGAAATCGCATACTTTCTGCCCGAAGGGCAGATTCAGCGTCTACATCAGATTGGCCAGATAGCTCGACAACAGCAAGTAGTACTTGAGCAATGTTTTCTGGTGATACTTCCCCGACTACATTCGCTACTTGGGCTACCAAGTCTGGTGAGACAGCTTTCAATTCATTTTCGCGAGCGCGATAAGTAAGTTGCGTTGCTAACTGCAAAGCAGGCATTGCTGTTGGCACACCATCAGTTACAGATTCTCTAGATTTTTCTGAAGATTTAATTGATGCCCAATTAGCTTCAAGTTCTGCATTGGTTTTAACTTCCAAGCCATCAAACACATGTGGATGGCGGCGGATTAATTTATCAACAACCCCTTGGGCAATCGCATCGAGATTGAAACTTGGGTCTGTTTCTTGGGCGATGCGAGCGTGAAATACAACCTGCAAGAGCAGGTCGCCAAGTTCTTCGCGTAGTGAAATTAAGTCACCTGAATCCATTGCTTCAAGTGCTTCGTATGTTTCTTCCAGTAAATACTTAGCCAAACTCTCATGAGTTTGCTCGGCATCCCATGGACAACCACCAGGGGAACGCAACTGATCCATAACTTGAACTAAGCGTTCAACTGGACTTGTCATAAAACTAGTTAGTTACTGCGGCAGTTGTTGTTGAAAGTAACGTGTCACCAAGAACAGTTCTCATTGTTTCTGGATCCCATGAACCATAGCGCGGTGAAACTTCAACACTTTGTTCAGCCACAATTTCAGATAAATACTTAAATAGTGATTCTGCTTGAGTCTGCTGATCTTGGCCTGGAGCTAAGCGGTTCATGATTTCAGTTTGAACCAAAATGTCATACATAAAGTCATCAACATATTTACTGGCTAAACCGTTTTGAGTTGCTAATTGTGCCTTAACTTCATCTTCGCCGTATTGGGCAAAAACATCTGTGCGGTAAGCAGCCACTTCAGCATCGGAGATGTTGATATTCATATCTTTTGAAGCGTAGGTAAGAATTTCTTCAAGAACTAAGCGATCAATGATCATTTGGCTCATTAGTGCTTCAGTTGGAATTGTTTGAAGTAGTTCTGGATTTGTGTGTTCGATGTCAAAGCGAACTTCTTTAACCTGCGCAGCAACATCGGCTGAACTAATTTTGTGACCACCAACAATCGCAGCAGCCCCAGCTCGATCAGTAACCCCGCAACTAGCAATTAGCAATGCTGATGCGGCGATGGCTAAAATTCGAACTTTCACAAAACCTCCACAAAACTTAACTAGTCAAGAATAACTGCTGAAATAAGTTCACTTACCCAGGCCAATAGTTCTTTGCTATTTGGACTTTCTGACTGAACCCCGAGTGCTTTTTCTTGAGGCAACGGAACGATGATTGTTCGCGAAGCCGCTTTAATAATTGTGCCTGGATACATTCGGGCTAAGCGCAAACTCTTGGACTCTGGTAATTCAACTGGTGAGAAGCGAACGGTTTTCCCTGCGCCAATTACTTCAGCGACATTTGCTTTGCGCATCAGGATGCGAAGTCTGGCCACATCAACCAGTCGCTCAACTGGCTCTGGCATTGACCCGTAGCGATCTGTTAATTCAGCAACCACTTCATGTATTTGTTCATCTGTGTGCGCATCAGCTAGTCGACGATAAGCCTCTAGGCGCAAGCGTTCATTTGGAACGTAATCATGCGGAAGATGAGCATCAACTGGAAGTTCGACTTTAACCGCAACATCTAGATCAGTTTGTGGACCGTTCTTAACTTCTGCAATCGCCTCGCCCACCAAGCGCACATACAAATCAAAACCAACATCTGCGATGTGACCACTTTGCTCACCGCCAAGTAGATTCCCAGCACCGCGAATTTCAAGATCCTTCATCGCAACTGCCATACCTGAACCTAAATCAGTGTGTGCGGCAATAGTTGCCAACCGATCATGAGCCGTTTCGGTTAGCGGTTTTTCAGGTGAATAAAGGAAGTAGGCATAACCTCGTTCACGGCTTCGACCAACGCGGCCGCGCAATTGGTGCAACTGAGAAAGACCAAATGTGTCAGCGCGATCAACAATTAATGTGTTGGCATTTGGGATGTCCAATCCACTTTCAATGATTGTGGTTGACACCAATACGTCATACTTCTTTTGCCAAAAATCAACAATTATCTGTTCGAGTTGATTTTCATTCATTTGCCCATGGGCAACAGCAATTCTGGCTTCTGGGATTAATTCACCAAGTCGACTGGCAACTCGATTAATACTTTCAACTCGGTTATGCACAAAAAATACTTGGCCATCGCGAATTAATTCACGGTGAATTGCAGCGACGATATATTTTTCGTCATACGGTCCAACGGAAGTCA
>JBDLPR010000116.1:0-3068 GCA_039800985.1 Actinomycetota bacterium
GCTTTGATTAAATCCTTCTTGCTCATGTAAGTAACTTAACGGATAACCATTTTTTCGTGCAGCGCCAGTTGTTCTGCACTCTCGGGTTTGATGCCATGTTCTGACTTATCGCCAATAATCAATTGACGCTCATGCGGAGAGGTAAATACCGCAGCTGCCAAAATTAGCACTGCCAAAATAATTGCTAGCCCATCGCTTAAGTCTAGGAAGGTATCGGTTGTGGCACTGGAATTAGCAATTCCATGAATTGTGAAAGCCGAAATCACAATCACGGTTATGCGCACATATCGATGTGAAAGTCCTGAAGCGGCCACAAGTGGGATAGCCCACAGTAAATACCAAGGCTGAACAACTGGTCCAAAAATTACCAGTGCAGCAAAGGCAAAGGCAGCGCCCCTAGTTGCACTTCGTCCTTCTGGTTTCAAAATTAAATACATCAAAATAATGGCCATAACCAAAGAACCAATTTGCCTGGTTATTTCAACAAACTGATCTTCAAGATTTCCAAAGCCAAGCAAGTTTGCAAATGCGCTAGAAAATAAACCAGCAGCCGTGAAAGGAGAAAGCCAACTTTTAACGGTGCCTGGAGTACTTAAAGCGTTAAGCCAGCCAAATGCACCAACGCCAGCAAGGTAAGACATAGCAAACAATGATGTAGTTGAGACAAACCCAATACGTATACCTTGGCGAATCCGGCTTAGCCATGAAGATTCAGCTGAAATGTAAGCCAAGAATGGCAGCACCACAATTGCAACTGGTTTTATAGCAAGGGCAGCTGTTGCCAATAGGGCTGCAATCACCCAACGATGTTTAAGTCCAAAAACAAGTGAGACCACAACTAAGGCAACCATTAATGAATCGTTGTGGGCACCAGCAACAAAATGCATGATCACAAGTGGATTCATCGCACCAAGCCAAAGCGCTGAAACATCACTGATGCCGTGCTGTCTTGCTAGAAATGGGATAGCAACAATCAGGGCAATCACGCCAGCTAGTGCGATTATTCGGAATAGAAATGCGCCAAGTAGAGCTGAGTTGCCACTTACATAAGCCACGACTTTTTCGATAAACAAAAATGCTGGGCCATAAGGTGTCGGTGCCTCACCCCAAAGCGGATCAACCCCAGATTGGAACCACCCGGCGACTAAAGCAACACCAGAGTCATACGGGTTATAGCCAGCAAGTTGTAATTTGCCTTGCATGTAATAACTAAAGACATCGCGACTAAAAAGCGGTGGAGTGAAAATTAATGGCGCACACCAAAAACCCATCGCTACGTACAAAACTCGTAGGTCTGAAATCTTGTTTTTTAAGGCATCTATACCGACAAATAGCCAAGCCTGCAAAATTAAAGCTGCGCCAACTACTACAAGTGATCGAGCCAATGCTTGGCCAAGTGAGTTTGTTTGTAAGTAATTTACGATTGGCCAATCAAGTGCTCCAGCAGAAAGTGGAAACCAGCCAACACCAAAGGAGCCAAATGCTAGAAAAAGCGAACCAAAAAATCCCGGCCACACATACATGCCAACAATGGGCTGGCGCATAAAGGATTGTGGGAAAGCTAATTTCACTTAACTAGGGTACTTGCGAACTTGCGAACTAGCGAAGTGCACGTGAGCGGTAAGACTTGTCTTTACCGGTAATACGTTCGGCAGCTAAGCGTCCAGAGATAAGAACCATCGGAACGCCAACACCTGGCTGGGTACCAGATCCAGTGAAGACCACATTTTCACCCCAGGTGTTGCGTGGTCTAAAAGGTCCAGTTTGGAAAAATGAATGCGCTGCTGCAAATGGTGCGCCACGTTCCATACCGCGATCGGCCCAATCTTGCGGGGTAGTTATGTGGGCAACTTCGATTGAATCAGCGAAATCGGAGTAACCACGTTCTTCAAGTGATTTGAAAACTTGATCGCGGTACTTCGGCTCGAAAGTTTTCCAATCGATATCAGCATCCAAGTTTGGTGTTGGGAACAGCACGTAATAAACCTGTTTTCCATTTGGTGCCAAATCTGGATCACTATGGCTTGGGTTTGTCACCAAAATACTTGGATCACTCATGATGACCTTTTTGTCAATTAACTCATCAAACACACCAGACCAGCTTTTACCGAAATGGATGTTGTGGTGGGCGATGTGATCGTATTTCTTATTTGAACCGGCGAGTAGTAAGTAACAAGAAGGCGAGTAATCCAACCGTCTTACTGTCCATGGATCTGAATCAAGTAATTCGCGGTGGGCGATTGGTAAATCAGGATTTAGTACGACTACATCGGCTGGGATGAATTCACCCATGGCTGTTTCAACGCCAACTGCACGCTTACCTTTGGTACGAACTGCAGTTACTTCAGTGTCGTACTTAAAAGTCACTCCATGTTTGGCTGCTGCTGCTGCCATTGCTGCAGGTACCGCATGCATTCCACCCTTTGGAAAGAAAACACCAGCAACTGAATCCATGTAAGCAATCACTGCGTAAATGGCCAATGCATCGTAAGGTGAAAGCCCGGCATACATGGCTTGGAAAGAATAAACACGCTGGGTGCGATCATCTTTTAGGTATTGCTCAACTTTTGGTGCAAGTTTTCTAAAACCACCAATAGAAATTAGTTTGACTAAATCTTTTGAAATTAGGTCTACTGGGCTATCGATATTGCGATCAATGAAGTTTCGCATCTCGTATTTATATAAATCTGAAACGAAATCAACATACTTGCGGTAACCAGCTGCCTCATCTGGGCCAATTACTTTTTCAATTTCCGCGCACATTTGTTCAGTGTCGCTATGCACATCCATTTGGCTGCCATCTGCGAAAAATGTTCGGTAAAGCGGTTTAACCGGCTCAAGAGTTAGCCAGTCATTCATGTCTTCACCAAGGCAATCAAATGCATCGGCGATTAAATCAGGCATAGTTAAAACTGTTGGTCCAGTATCAAATTCGAAACCTTGATCACTAATTCGACCAGCTCGTCCACCTGGAATTGATTCACGTTCAACAACCGTGACATTGCGACCCGTTTTGGCAAGACGCATGGCAGCTGAAAGTCCTGCTAAACCTGCGCCAACAATTACAA
>JBDLPR010000117.1:0-6053 GCA_039800985.1 Actinomycetota bacterium
AAATGTAGACATGGTCTTTGGCGCGCCTTGGTAAGACACGCCGAAATGAACCTTTGTGAAAAAGGGCGCAAGCACCTACCCAAAAACCGACCCCACTGCGTTACTGGCGGGACTGATGTGCCAAAGTTTTTCTATGAAGTTAGACCACGTCTCTTACGCAGTGCTTAATAACGAGCTTGGCGATACTGTGCAGCGAATTGGTGCCGAACTAGGCGCCTCTTTTATTGATGGTGGTAAACACCCTCGCTTTGGCACTCGCAACTTCATCCTGCCACTTAGCAACGGTTCATACATCGAAGTTGTTGCGCCACTAGATCACCCAGCTGCTGAGAGTGTTCCTTTCGGTCAAGCAGTGCGTCGTCGCGCCGAAAGTGGCGGCGGCTGGATGTCTTGGGCATTACAGGTTGATGACTTAAGTTCACTTGAATCTCGCATTGGCCGCGAAGCTGGCGAAGGTCACCGAGTGCGTCCAGATGGTGTGGACATTCGCTGGAATCAAATTGGTGTAATTGATCTTTTGGAAGACCCACAACTTCCGTTCTTCATCAAGTGGAATGATTTAGGTCAGCATCCCTCAAAATCAGGCTCTAACCCAATAACAATTACCCAAATCGCCCTTTCAGGTGAAAAGTCAGCTGTAACGTCATGGCTTGATTCAGCGTTCGATTCAGTTACTAAAGAAGTTAACTTAGCTTGGGTAAATGACGATGAAGATGGCATCACAAGTGTTAGCTTCAAGACGCCAAATGGCGAAATCGTAATCGACTAAAAATATCTAAATTTGCCTATTTATCTAGGTAATAAATCTGCTGTTATGCCAAGTCTTGGCTGATCAACTGTTTCAACATATTGCTCAACAGGGCCGTAACTTTTGATCAAATGTGGCAAAAACTTAGCCACCACAAGCGCGTCATCGTATGCCGAGTGGGCTAATTGTTGATCAATTCCATAGTGGCCAGTCACTGTTGCAAGTTTGTAGTTTGGCAGCTGAAGAACTTGGCGACTAAGCCAATAAGTGCAAAGACCAGGCATTCGGTTTAATTTAACCCCAGCGCGGTAAGACTCAGCTGAAATGAAACCTTCATCGAATTTCGCATGGTGGGCTACAAATACTGCCCCATCAAGAAGTTCTGCAAACTGATCGTAAACCTGTTTGTAAGTAGGTGCGTTTTCCACCATGTCAATTGAGATTCCATGGATGTGTTTAGCGCCAGTTGTGCCAGAGAGTGGATTAATTAAAGTTGAAAGTGATCCTTTGATAGTTCCATCGCCACTTAATCTAACTGCGCCAAGTTCAACGATGCGATCTTCTTTCCAGGCGGCAAACCCTGTGGTCTCAACATCAACGACAACATAATCGGCGTCGTAATTTAAGTGACCGCCGGTTCCGCTGTAGTGCAGGAAATTACCTTTCTTGCCAGGTATCGCAAAGCGATCATCATCTGACATAAAGGTGCACTCCTTTTTGGTTACTTGCAATCTACTTTGCACCTCAGACAACCAATTAAGTGGCTGGCTAAAACCTGTCTGAATTGAAAATAGGCTTAGGTTATGAAATTTAAGTGGGTAGTAATAGCAATGGGTACAAGTCTGCTCGTCACAGCTTGTGCTGGCGCCACTAATTCAAACGGTTTAGCAACCGGCACGGTAATCACATCGAATTCCAATCCAGCAATCCCAACTTTGTCATCTGAGAATTCGACAGTTGATTGCTCTGGTTGGGCAAGTGGTGCTAAAACATTCATTCGTCAACAAGGCCACATCACGATCAACAAAACTAATTACGGCGTTGCGACATTTGCCTGTGGTCAACCAGATTCTGAATTTGGTAATGAATTTGTTGAATCCTTTGTTTACGACAAAGGCATTTGGGCAGCTAACGGACTGGTTTCTGGAACAAATGAAAAGTTTGTCACCACAAGTGCCTGTGTTTCGGGCACTGAAATTATTTGTCCAGCGGCCAATACGCAAAATGGTCAAGATGATTTAACTTACGGAAAATTGATCATTTACGAAAAAGATGGTGGCCTAGCTTGGCGCTATGAACCGAATAAATAGATTCGCTCTAGGTATTAATTACGGCCGTGATTGGTGCCAAAGCACCACATGCGAATTCTCAGCAGCAAATTCACTCATAGGTCCTTCAAATTCCAGCACAACACATTCACACGGCGACATCGCTTGACCATATCCAGCGCGGCTAGCAAGGTCGCTAACCCCAGGATTGTGGGCAACGATCATCACGTCTTCGTGCCCTACCCCGAGTTCTCTAATTAGAGTTTCCAGAGTTGAACTACCTGCGTTATAGGCACGATCATCGCTAATCATTTCAATGTCTAGGCCAAGTCCAGTAAATGTGTGTTGGGTACGCCTGGCTGAACTAACGATCGCAAGGTCTAGTTCATGCAGGTTTAGTTTTAACCACTGCCCCATTAACTGGGTTTGCAATTGACCGTACTGCGTTAGGGAACGCGAGTGATCGCGCATTCCTGGTTCAGCCTGGGCATGACGCAGTATGTAAACGCGGCTCATGGACCGGCGCCAACTTTAGAAATATTGATCGAAGCAATCTGCGCTCCTCGCTCAAGAGCAGCAGAGCGATCTGCATCGCTAATTGCAAACCAGTCTGAATGCTCACTAAGTACTGAAATAAGTCCGGCTAAGAATGAATCTCCGGCGCCTGTTGTATCAAGAACCTGAACTTCTTTAGCAGGAACTTGGCAGACCTCTTGGCCAAAGCGCAGCCACTTAGCGCCCTTTGGACCTTGCTTAACCACAAGATCGCTAATTTGTGACGTCCAGTCAGGGTGATCAAGCAAAGCAAACTCATCTTCGTTAGCCAGAATCAAATCTGCTTGCAAAAGATACTGGCGGACTAACTCAACGCCAGCTTCAGATATAGGCGCGCTAGATGCAGCATCTAGAACTAATCTTGCTGAATTATTTTGAACTAGTTTGGCCACATCCAGAGCAAGTGGTTTGGTTTCAGGCCGCAGGAATGAATAAGTACTCATCACAATCACCGATGAAGAATTGATAAGTTCAATCTCGCTTTGGCCCAATTTGAAATGCAGATTTGCAGCCGGATCTGGAAGCATTGTGCGCTGCCCATCCTGGCCAACCAAAATAATGCAGGTGCCAGATCGCTGTCCTGAAATTACTTGCAGGCTTGATGTATCGAGGTTTCCTATTGTTAATTGTTGGCTGATCCACTTACCCATTAAGTCATCGCCAATAGCTGCTAAAAAATTAACTTCGGCTTTTGTTGTCGCCAGCCACATCGACATGTTGCACGGTGATCCGCCAAGGTTTATCGAATTTGAAGTCTGAGTATCTGAGTTGGCCTGCAACGGTTCCCGCAGCAAGCTAACGATGTCAACGTTGACATCACCAATTACGCAGATCTTTGACATCTTTATTTGCTTGCAGCAACAGCAATCTGGCCAGCCAATTTGGCATTTGCATTAATCAAAGTCACATTAACTTCAAGTGATTGATTATTTGTTTGGGTGTGGAACCAATCAAGTAAGAATGGCGTGACGTCTTTTCCAACCACTCCACGCTGATTAGCCTCAGCAAGGCCAGTTGTCAGTACGCGATCATGCAATTCAAGATCTAATTCATCACTTGGTGAAACCGGCTTTGCGATCACTACCGCACCCGGTGCTTCGATGCCATCACGGTGTTTGCCAATAGCTGCCGCTTCTTCTGGTGAGTCCACTCGCCATGGCACACCAAACCCGCTATCTGCCCGATAAAAGCCTGGGAATTTATCTGTGCCATAGCCAACGACTGTCACACCGATAGTTTCTAGGCGCTCTAAAGTTGCCCCAATATCAAGAATTGATTTCACGCCAGCACAAACAATTGTTATTTGGTTCATCGCAAGAGTCATCAAGTCAGCTGAAACATCCCAAGTTTCAGCTGCGCCGCGATGTACGCCACCTAAACCACCAGTAGCAAAGAATTTGATTCCAGCAAGCATGGATAGATGTGTAGTTGCAGAAACAGTTGTCGCGCCATGTCCACCTGATGCAAGAATTGCACCAAGATCACGAGTTGAAACCTTAACTACGTTGCTCTTTGGGTCACCTAAGATTTCAAGTTCTTCTGGAGTTAAGCCGATGCGCACAACGCCATTGATGATGGCAATTGTTGCTGGAATCGCGCCACCATCGCGAACACTTTGCTCTATTTCTCTAGCGACAACCAAGTTTCTAGGACTTGGCAGACCATGGCTAATGATTGTTGATTCAAGTGCCACGATTGGCTGCCCAACTTCCAGTGCGGCAGCAACCTCTGGATGAATTACAAAACGTGAATTATCTAAACCCATACTTAATAGCCTATTAGTGGGTATTCCGACATCAACTGGCAGACTGTGACTATGCGAGCAATTAGGACCATCGCACTATTACTACTTGGTATTTCACTTGTTGCCTGCGGTAAAGGCTCAAACTCGGAAAGCTCGAACTGCGTATCAACAAACACTGGTTATCAAATGTGTGTTACCCCAGATCTTTTCCAGCAACTATCCAGTGAAGAAATGAAGGCTGAAGATGGAATTTTCCAAGCAGATGTCTTTAGTTACGGTGCGATTAGCGCAACCACTATTTATTACACAGACTTAACCGCTAAAGATAAGCACATCTTGCTAACAGTGTTCCTATTCCCTGAAGACAAATTCGATGCTGCTGCCAATCCAAATGAACCCCCTATGTTTGGTCAAGAAGTTATTCGCGAGAGCGGAAATGTGCTTTCAGTTGCCGGACCACAAGATTCAATGTTTGATCCAGAAAGCCAAGATGGCAAAAACATCACTTCTTTATATGAAGCTATGTATAAAGCACAAACTTGGGTTAAATAGACAAAACCCCGAGGATCCCTCGGGGTTTTGTTTTTGATTGTTAACTAGCGAACAGTTCCGCGAGCTTTAGCGATTGCACGCATAACCTGGTAACCAACAACTGCAACAACAGTTCCATTTACGATGCCAGTGAATGTGAAATCACCGTAAGTAAATGAAATGTCAGCAATACCAATTACTAGAGTCACCGCAACGATCATTAGGTTCACAACATCTGAGAAATCAACACGACTTTCAACCCAGATCTTGGCGCCAAGCACACCGATCATGCCAAATAGTGCAGTTCCAGCACCGCCAAGAACACCAACTGGCACTGATGAAAGTACTGCGCCAAGTTTTGGTGACATTGAAAGCACAATCGCACCGATACCAGCAACTGCGTATGCAGCTGTTGAGTAAACGCGGGTTGCTGCCATTACGCCAATGTTTTCAGCGTATGTGGTTGTGCCTGAACCGCCACCAAAGCCAGCAACAGTAGTAGCTGCGCCATCGGCAAATAATGTGCGACCAATTTGATCATCTAAATCTGTGCCAGTCATGTTGGCAACAGCTTTAACGTGTCCTACGTTTTCAGCAATTAGCACTAACACCACTGGAAGGAAAAGGATGATGGCGTTGGTGGAAAAAGATGGACTTGAAAATGATGGCGCGCCAAACCAAGAAGCAGCAGAGATCGCATCTTGTGATTCTGGGGTGATTACGCCAGTTAATACTGAAACCACGTAACCAACCACGATGCCCGCAAAAATTGAAATGCGTGCGATAAATCCACGGAAGGCAACTGCAATTACCAAAATTGAAAATAGGGTCACAACACCAACTACAGGTGATGCAGATAGTTGACCTTTAGCAACTCCAGCAAGGTTTAAACCAATAATCATCACGATCGCGCCAGTAACAACTGGTGGCATGATTTTTTCAATCCAACTGATGCCAACTTTGTTAACGATTAAACCAATCGCCATCAAAATCACACCAGTTGCCACAATGCCACCCAGAGCTGCAGCAATGTCAGTGCCACCTGCTTTAGCAGCTGCAATTGGACCTAAGAACGCAAAAGAAGATCCTAAATAAGAAGGAACTCGGTTTTTAGTTACCGCTAAGAATAAAAGCGTTCCAATACCCGAGAAAAGTAATGTGGTGCTTGGGTTAAAGCCAGTAATGATTGGCACTAAAAATGTTGCAC
>JBDLPR010000118.1:0-3179 GCA_039800985.1 Actinomycetota bacterium
ACACAGAAGTTTGCCTTCAATTAATCGATCTGTTGGCCGCGAGCTTTCATTTCGATAAACATTGCCTCTTGCATGTTTTGGATATCTGGAATCTGTCCTGTGAAAAGTTCTATTTGTCGAACAGCTTGATTCAACAACATCTGGTTTCCAGGGATCGCTTTTAAACCTTTTGCTTTCCATGCTGCAGCTAACTTGGTTGGCCAAGGGTTGTAGACCACATCAAGTAGCACTCCTCTTGCCGAACTTAACTTTGTAACAAAATCATCAGCCACTCCAACGGGTGTTGCATTGATCGTTACATCTGAAGTAAAGAATTTATCTTCGATGTTGGCTGTTGCATCAATACTTATCCCCAGCTCATTTCCAAGATCAATGCACGTGGCACTCTTTTGGGCATTTCTAGCAATAATCAAAATTCCCTCTACGCCTAAACCAGAAAGTGCTGCGATCGCAGATCGAGTTGTTGCACCTGCCCCAATAATGGTGGCTGTCTTTGGATTTGTGCAGCCTGCATTCCGGAGTGACTTTGAAATACCGTAAACATCCGTGTTATCTGCTTGAACACCATCTTTTAAAACCAATGTGTTTATCGCACCGGTTTGCCTTGCAACATTTGAAACTTTTGTAGCGACCTCAAAAGCGATTTCCTTTAAAGGCATTGTCAATGAAAGCCCTAACCATTGATCATCAAGGCCTGTAAAGAATGTTTTGAATTGATCGACATTCACATCAATTGCTTCAAATGTGTGCGGCAAACCTAGCTGGGCGTAAGCAGCTTTGTGCAATGTAGGTGACAGAGAGTGTGAAATTGGACTGCCAAGTACGGCTAATTTCATTGGAAACAAACTCCAGGATTTGCTTCGCAATGTGCCAAGAATTGATCTTTATACACCAAGAATTCAGCGTACGAGGCAGTGAACTTAGTTTCTTGAGTCGCCAGATCAACCGTGATGAAGAATAACCAATCACCATCAGCTGGATTCATTGCTGCTTTGATTGATGCAAGACCTGGATTACCAATCGGTGTTGGCGTTAGTCCATCATTTTTATAAGTGTTGTAAGGCGTATCTTTGGCTAGAAGATCACTTGTGATTATTACGTCAGTCTGACCTAATCCGTAGTTAACAGTTGAATCAAACTCAAGTCGCATAGGTTTTGCTAGACGGTTATAAACAACCCGGGCAACTTTTTCAAAATCGCGCGGATGTCCTTCAACTTCAAGTAGCGAAGCAATTGTCAGGATTTCATATGGAGTTCTGCCAAATCCTTCGGCTGTTCCTACTAAATCAACTTCCTTTGCAACCGCATTGAATTTATCCACCATTGCAGTTAAAGCAGATAGAGCTGTTGTTCCCGGAGGAAATTCATAAGTTGCCGGGAAAAGAAAACCTTCAATTTTTTCAGAAGCATATTCAGGTAGAGGCAGTGCACTTGGATCAGCAGCAATAGCTTCAAAATCTGATACCGGGATTCCAGTTGAGGTAGAAATGAGTTGGAAAATGTCCGCAGCCCGTTTCCCTTCAGGAATAACAACTTTGGTCACTACTTTTGCAGCTGGATCAAGTAGTCGAAGAATTGCATCACTTGCTTTCATCTCTAAAAGCATGTTGTAAAAGCCAGCTGAAATTTTCTGGCTATCTGGATTTGCTGTTGCGGCTGTTGTGAATGCATCCACCGATTTAACAACGCCGGCCGCCTTCAAATTATTGCCAATCTTGGCTAACGAATCACCATCGACGACTTCAATTTGAACTGATCCTTGACCTGGTCCTTTGAAATCTGGTGGGCCGGAAATGAACCCCGCTATAGACTTGCCAGCGAAGGAAACCAATGCAAGAGCCACTAGGCCAATAACAATCTTCTTAAAACGCAAATTTTTATTTCGTGTGCTTTTTCGTCTTTTCACAACTAGGCACTTTCCTGAGGGTTAACTAACTCTCCTGCAAGATTACCTGTTGATTTTTCTATAGCCATTGCATGATCAAGCAAAACCACGGCAGCGATTTGATCTATAACGTTTTTTGATTGTTTTGTTGATTTACCAGATGCATGTAATTGGGTTTGGGCAGAAATAGTCGTTAATCTCTCATCGACTAAATGCACTGGAATGGGGGCTGTGCTAGCTAGGTGTTGGGCAAAGGCAATTGCCATATCTGTTGAAGCTGTGTGCCCTTGATTTAGAGAAATTGGTTTACCAACGTAGATAAGTTCAGCACTGTACTCATCTGCTAGAGCAATAATTTCTTCGATTGCGGTATCTTCCCCGCTTAAAGTTGCAACAGGTGTTGCCATAATTTGATCGCGATCGCATCTGGCTACACCAACACGAACTGTGCCGACATCGACACTAAGTCGAACACCTTTACTTGGTGTGATCACGAACTACTTCCAAAGCGCTGTTAAATGCATCGGTAACAGCAGAAACTTTTGTGCCGCCACCTTGAGCCATATCAGCATTACCGCCACCACGACCATCTAGTTTTGTCATCATTGCGTTTAGTACATCAGCTGAACTTAAACCTGCAGATTTCGCATTCGCATCAACAGTGACAACAACACTCACTTTGTCTGCCTCAACAACTGCACCCACTAGGACGTAGTTAGTGACCTTTACAAAGCCTTTTGCACTTGTAACTAGGTCGCGAGCTTGACTTGCTTCAGTTCCACTTGGAGCAATGAAACGATAAACGCTGGTTCCATTAACAAGTTCAGGTGTTCCAATAAGTTCACCAAGTTTTTCAGTTAATGCAGCTGACTTCGCCTTTGCAATTTGGCGTTCAGCATCTTTTAGTTTTGAAAGCATTGCACCAATGCGATCAGGTAATTCTTCAGGACGGGCTTTAACCATTTCGGCAAGCTGGCCGACAATGTGATGTTCGCGTGCAAGGAATTGATAAGCATCCGAACCAACCAGTGCTTCAACGCGTCTTACACCAGCTCCGACAGAACTTTCAGATAAGAAACTGACTACACCTAGTTGCCCTGTTGTGTTGGTATGTGTTCCACCACAGAGTTCACGAGCCCAATCACCAATACTTACTACGCGAACTTGGTCACCGTATTTCTCACCAAACAGGGCCATCGCTCCAGTTTTGCGAGCTTCTTCTTGACTCATGTACTGAGAGCTAACCAGTAGATCTTGGATCAGCACATCATTAACTCTGGCTTCAACATCATTT
>JBDLPR010000119.1:0-10557 GCA_039800985.1 Actinomycetota bacterium
CAAGACGCGACAGTGCACCAAAGCGCACTGAACGTTTATCTGGTCGTGAACGAATTGAACCTAAGCGCCCGGTTAGATCAGATCGCACAGAACGAACAGAACGTCCCGCTCGAGCCGAACGCATGGAACGCGTCGAACGTGCACCAAGAGTAGAAAAACCAAAACGCGAAGTTGCTTATGAAAAATTAGAACCAGTTGATTTGCCAGCATGGTCTGAACTTGGCGTTGACGAAAACTTACTTCCAATTTTGAACCGCGCTGGAATTGTTGAACCGTTCCCAATTCAAGTTAAAACTTTGCCAGATGCAATTTCTGGTCGTGACGTACTTGGTCGGGGCCAAACAGGTTCAGGTAAAACTTTAGCTTTTGGTTTAGCGATGTTAACTAAACTTGCACATCGCAAGGCAACTGCGCATCACCCACTTGGATTAGTACTTGTACCAACACGTGAACTTGCAATGCAGGTAACTGATGCGCTCAAACCACTTGCTCAAGGTGTTGATTTAGATATTCGATTAATCGCAGGTGGCATGCCATATGCGAAACAAATTGATGCACTTCGTCGCAGTGTTCCAATTCTCGTTGCCACACCTGGTCGCTTAAATGACTTAATTGAACAAGGACATGTGAAATTAGATAAAACTGAAATCACAATTCTTGATGAAGCCGATCAGATGTGTGACATGGGCTTCTTTCCACAAATTGTTGAAATTCTTGATTACACCAAGCCAAAAACTCAACGTTTATTGTTCAGCGCAACCCTTGACCGAGATGTAGACAAGATTGTTAAGAAGTACCTAAACAATCCAGTTGAACATGCAACAGATACTTCAAAAGCATCTGTTAAAACAATGGATCACTACTTATTCACTGTTTACCGTGAAGACAAAGATGAAATTCTTGCTGAAATCGGCTCACGTGAAGGTAAGACTATTTTCTTTGCCCGCACTCAACTAGGCGTAGAGCGTATTGCCAAAGACCTAGCTCGTAAGGGTGTTGCTGCCGGCGCATTACATGGTGGCAAAACTCAAGGCGCCAGAACTAGAACGCTTGCTCAATTCAAAGAAGGCGTTACCGATGTTTTAGTTGCAACTGACGTTGCTGCTCGCGGTATTCACGTTGATGGCGTTGATTTAGTTGTGCACGTAGATGCCCCAACTGATCCAAAAGATTATTTGCACCGTGCTGGCCGAACAGCTCGCGCAGGCGAATCTGGCGCAGTCGTAACACTTGTTGGTCCGCGTCAGCAACGTGGCGTTGAACAAATGATGCAACGCGCTGGCGTTGAAGCAAAAGTTGTTCGGGTAACCCCAATGGCAAAAGAATTAATCAAAATCACTGGTTCAACTAGACCTAGTGGTATTCCATGGCAAGAACCTGAAATGCCAAGATCTTCTCGAAGCAAACCAGGTGGACGTGGTGGCTCACGAGGTGGATCTCGTGGCGGTTCACGTGGATCAGGAAAGCCAAAAGGACGAACTAGGGCATAACCCTAGATTTGAATAAATATGCCTATTTATATAGGGATATTTATTCAAAAAATTTCCCTATTTCCTCGTGCCTCTCTATCCTTATAGAACTGAAAGTTAAGTTCGGTTCCCCAATAGCAAGGAATAAATAATGAGCGAAAAAGGCCTAGGTCGCTTCTTCAAAGGTGTCGACATCGAATCGCTACCGGCTGGCGATCCAAAACGTGACGCTGCTTACCAAGAAGTAATCGCTCAACTTAATGGCCGCATTGCCGAACTTGAAGGTGCAGTTGGTCGCCCGTCATTCATTGACATGGATGATGATGCTCTTACTCAAATTGCCGCTGAAGATGCCGCTGTAATCATCCGCGCAGCTCGTACACGCGCTACCAAACTTGTTGAACAAGCTTCTGAAACACTTCAAAAAGCCGAATCAGATCGCGAACAAATCCGGGCAAGTGCCGAACTTGATGCTCGCAGTATTCGTGAAGCTGCAAACACCGATGCTCGCAAACTACGCGCCGAAGCAACTTCAACACTTGAAACAGCACGTGCTCAGGCTGAACAACTACTTGCTGCCTCACAAGATGATGCAGATGAACAGTTAAAAGTTACTCAAAGCACCATCGCTAAATTACTTGACGACGCAACTCGTCAGGCGGACGATGTAATCAAGAGTGCTAACAATCTTCGTGCCCGTACTGAAAAAGAAGTTGCAGTTCTTCGCGCAGAAGCTGAAAAGCAAGTTGATGATCAGATCCTTGCTTCACAAAATGAAATTAATAAGAACCTTGCAAATGCCAATGCTGAAGCAAAGCGCTTAATTACTGAAGCTACCCAGGCTTCGCAAGCAATGGTTGAAAAAACAAGTGGCGATACTCGTGCAACACTTTCTGAAACACAAAGCCGTATCGACAACATGCTTCGTGAAGCACAGCAACGTGCAGATTCACTAGTTGCTGAAGGTCAAGCAAAATATCGCGAATCTGAAAATGATGCCAATCGCGTTCGCAATGAAATTTTGGCAAATGCTAAAGCTAAGTCAGATGAAATTAAGCGCACTGCACTTCTATACCGCGATCACATCATGGCTTCAATTGAAAATGAACGTAAAGCCATTGCTGATCTAAATACTCAAGTTGGCAAGCTACGTACCGGTTGGCTAAACACCCAAACTGCGATCGCTGGCCTGCTAACTGATGTTGGTAACGAATTTGGCAAGCTTGAAAATTCTGTTGCTGATTCAACTCAGAAGATTGCAACCAAGCGTGAAGATGTAACTGCAGCTTTAACTGAAATGACTGCAAAGATTAGCGAAGAAGCAGCAGGCAAATAGTTTTTTAAATGGGTTCACTAACCACATCTGAAAAACAACGCACTTTATTAATTGGCTTTTTAGCAGGAGTTCTTGCTGGCCTTTTTGGTGTTGGCGGCGGATTCTTGATGGTTCCGCTATATCTTGCTTGGCTGAAAATCGATCAGAAAAAAGCGCATGCAACCTCACTTGGCGCAATAATTCCGATCGCAATTTCTGGGGCAATTGGTTATGCGGCAACAGGTGATGTTGACTGGACGTCAGCTGCATTTCTATTAGCTGGTTCATTTTTTGGTGCGATGTATGGGGCAAAGTTATTACACAGTATTTCTTTACCAAAATTGCAATTAGCTTTTGGTTCACTGTTAATACTGTCGGCAGCAAGATTGCTTTGGTCGGCGCAACCAACGCAATTACTTGAAGGAACTGCGGGAAAGATCCTTTTAGTCTTAGTTGGGTTATTTGCTGGAACTATGTCTGGCCTTTTGGGAATTGGTGGTGGCATCATCATGGTGCCGGCGATGATCATTGCAGCGGGCTTAACTGCAGTTGAAGCAAGAGGCACAAGCCTTGCCGTGATTGTTGGTTCAGGTATTTCTGGAACCTATGCGCATTACAAACGTGGCAACATTATTTTTCCAATTGCGATCCTGAGTGGATTAGCAGGAGTTCCAGCCACTTACATTGGCATCTATTTAAGCCAAAATTTGCCTGATCGAATTTCTGTTGCAATCTTTGCAGCGATCCTAATCACCATCGCAATCCAGCAATTTAAGAAGTCATTTAAAAACAAGTAATCTGGTTGACGGTATCGTGTCCGAGCGGCCGAAGGTGCAACTCTCGAAAAGTTGTGTGGTGAAAGCCACCGTGGGTTCAAATCCCACCGATACCGCGCTAACGCTTTGATTTAAAGAAATCTGTAAGTATTTGTGCTGCCTCTTGGGCCAACACACCTGATATAACTTCTGGGCGATGCGGCAAACGCGAATCGCGCACCACATCCCAAAGTGATCCAACTGCACCAGCTTTTTCATCAAATGCACCAAAAACTACGCGACCGATTCTTGATTGCACGATCGCTCCAGCACACATGGTGCATGGCTCTAGCGTGACAATTAATGTGCAGTCATCTAATCGCCAGGACCCTAGATTTTTTGCTGCATCATTTAGTGCATTTACTTCAGCATGACCAAGTGGATTATTTGAAACCTCACGAGTATTAAATCCGCGGCCAACCACTTTTCCACTTGAATCGATAACTACAGCGCCAACCGGAACATCGTTTGCTGCTTGCGCTTGTTGGGCTAATGCGAATGCTTCGCGCATTGCCGATTCGTACTTTGTGGTTTCCACGTGTTTATTGTGGCACGGTTAACCCTTGCCAATTTGGCACACCTATTCGCAACTTGATAGGCTCACCAATAGGTCAAGAGTGATAGTGCTAAGTCCCGGCTAGCTATCCGACAACCCTTCACAACCGCGATGGGGTGCCTCCGAGGAACAGACCAGGCCAAACAAATTGGCAAGCGCGGGTCCACAAAAGGGCCCAACATGGGTAATCAACCGTTTACTCATGCCACCTTGAAAGTAATAGGAGAAAAGCGTGACTAACGCTAACTTTCGACGTATCCGTAACGCTGTTGCAGCCGTTGCCCTAACTGCACTTGTTGCAGCATGTGCACCACAAAGTGACAGCGCAAGCACAACTGCAGAAGCAACAACTGCTGCTGCATGTTCTGCTGATTCACTACAAACGCTAACCACCGGAAAGCTAACTGTTGCAACTGGTGAACCTGCTTACTACCCATGGGTAATCGATGACAAGCCTGAATCAGGCGAAGGCTTCGAAGCAGCAGTTGCTTATGCAGTAGCTGAACAACTTGGCTTTGCTAAGGAAGATGTTGTTTGGGTTCGCACCACATTTGATGGCGCAATCACACCAGGAGCAAAGACATTCGACTTTAACTTGCAACAGTTCTCGATCACTGAAGAACGCAAGGCTGCAGTTGATTTCTCAAGCGCTTACTACAGCGCACCACAAGCAATCGTTTCTTTCAAGGGAAGCAAGATCGAAGGTAAGACTGCGATCGCTGACCTAAAGGATGCAAAGCTAGGTGCTGCTGTTGGCACAACATCACTTGATCTTGTTAAGACTCAAATCGGTGTTGAACCACAGGTATTCAACGACAACGCAGCAGCAGTTGCTGCACTTAAGAATGGTCAGATCGATGGCCTTGTTGTTGATCTACCAACTGCTTTCTACCTATCAGCTGTTGAAGTTGAAAATGGCCTAATCGTGGGTCAGCTTCCATCAACAGGCGAAGGTGATTCATTTGGTCTACTACTTGCTAAAGACAGCCCAATTACAAGCTGTGTTTCACAGGCAGTTGACGCACTTAAAGCAGATGGCAGCCTAGATGCAATTGCTGCAACTTGGCTTGGCACTGATGCAGGCGCGCCTGTTCTTAAGTAGTGCTAACTTTTTAACACTATGAACAACGACAGCCCGGCTCGAAGCAATTCGAGTCGGGCTTTGTCGTGGTCACCAAGTGAGCGCGAACAAGCTCGGCAAAAAACCAGACAGAAAATAGCTCGTAAGAAAATTGGTGTGGCAACGGCTTCATCAATCGTCGTACTTGGCACATTAGTAATCGGATTAATTAGTTCACCTGGTTGGCAAGTAGTTAAAGAAACTTTCTTTGACTGGGCGTATGGCCGAGAAATACTTCACCTTGTCGCTAAAGGTTTAATCACAAACATCACGTTAACCATCGTTGCTTCAATTGCAATTGGCATTATTGCTCTTGGTTTAGCTCTTGCTAGAACATCTAGATCAGCTGCCCTAACACCGTTTAGATTGTTGGCAACTGCCTACGTTGATATTTTTCGAGGCATTCCATTACTGCTTGTTATTTTGCTTGTCGGCTTTGGTGTTCCAGCACTTCGCTTAACTGGTGTTACTAACAGCGTCATAGTGCTTGGCACAATTGCAGTTGTCATTACCTATTCGGCATACGTTGCTGAAGTAATTCGAAGTGGCATTCTTTCGATTCACCCAAGCCAACGAGCAGCTGCAAGATCACTTGGTTTATCGCAAACCCAAACCATGCGTTATGTGGTCTTGCCCCAAGCTTTTAAGCGAGTAGTGCCACCGCTATTAAATGACTTAGTTGCACTTCTTAAAGACACAGGTTTGGTTTCAATTCTTGGTGTGACTGATGCTGTTCGCGCAGCACAAATCCAAGGTTCTAGAACTTTTAATTACACACCTTATGTAATTGCAGCAATTTTGTTCTTACTAATAACCATTCCACTAACCCGCTATACGGATCGAGTTCTCAAGCGATCAATAGAAAAACAGAATGCGCAGGGTAGCGCATGAACGTATTAGAAGTAACAAACTTACGTAAATCATTTGGTAACGAAGTTGTTTTAAATGATTTGAATTTAACTGTGCCTGAGCACACCGCAACAGTATTAATTGGTGCATCAGGTTCTGGGAAATCTACTTTACTTCGCTGTATAAATTTGTTGGAACAAATCGATGACGGTGAGATTCGCGTTGATGGAATTGAAATTTCAGATCCTCAAATTAACGAAGATGAAGTTCGTCGAAAACTTGGAATGGTTTTCCAATCATTTAATTTATTCCCCCATATGACTGTTTTGGAAAACATCACCCTTGCACCAATCAAAGTTCATCAAACTTCAAAAGATGAAGCAATTATGCAAGCTGAAAAACTTTTATCAAGATTTGATCTTCTTGATAAAGCACACCAATACCCAGATCGCTTAAGTGGTGGACAACAACAGCGCGTGGCAATTATTCGCTCAATTGCGAATAAGCCAAGACTGCTTTTGTTAGATGAAGTGACTTCTGCCCTGGATCCAGTCTTGGTTAATGAAGTATTGGCAATTGTTCGTGATCTAAAACAAGATGGCATGACGATGGTCCTGGCAACCCATGAAATGGGATTTGCTACCCAAGTAGCTGATGAAGTTTGTTTCTTGAAAGATGGATTAATTCTGGAACGCGGAACACCAAGCCAAGTTTTAGAAAATCCACAGTTGCCTGAAACCAAGGATTTCTTGAAGCGAGTGCATGAGGCCGGTCGGCTTTAAATCCATCATTTTTAGGACTAAAAGTTGTCCACATTGTGGGTTTTTCACCTACTAGTGAACCAGTTCGCACATATTGGCCAGTCGAGGTAACTTAATAATTCAACCACCTGAAGGGGTGTTTTTCCTTAAACATGGGCATCAAGCAGTTATTCCGTTCACCTTTGCTTTGGATTGCATTAGCTATCACTGCTTTATTGGTAGGTACTAATTCTCTAAACACAAGTGGCGCTGCCAAAGAAGTTGATACCTGGAAAGTTATTAGCGACATTCAACAAGGTCGTGCGAAGTCGGTGACGCTAGTTGATGGCGATCAACTGATTAAAGTCACGCTAACTGACGACACTAAAGAAGTTGCTGAATTTATAACCGGACAAGCACCTTCACTTATTGCACTGCTTGACGCCCAAAAATCTGCAGGAAATATTCCAGAAGGATATGACGTAGTTGTTCCTAAACAGTCATTTCTTGGCAGTTTATTTATGTCAATTTTCCCAGTCATTTTGATTATGGGACTTTTCTTATTCATGATGAGCCAGATGCAAGGTGGCGGACGCATCATGTCATTTGGTAAATCACGTGCAAAATTAATTACAAAAGACATGCCACAAACTACTTTTGCCGATGTTGCTGGTGCAGATGAAGCAAAAGAAGAACTTGTCGAAATCAAAGAATTCTTACAAGAGCCAGCTAAATTCCAAGCACTTGGTGCAAAGATTCCAAAAGGTGTTTTGCTTTATGGCCCTCCTGGAACCGGTAAAACTTTATTGGCCCGCGCTGTTGCTGGTGAAGCTGGCGTTCCATTCTTCTCTATCTCAGGTTCTGATTTTGTTGAAATGTTTGTTGGCGTTGGTGCCAGCCGTGTTCGCGACCTATTCGAACAAGCAAAAACAAATGCACCTTCGATTATTTTCATTGACGAAATCGATGCAGTTGGTCGTCACCGTGGCGCTGGTATGGGCGGTGGGCACGATGAACGTGAACAAACTCTTAACCAGATGTTGGTTGAGATGGATGGTTTTGATGCAAACACCGGCGTGATTCTGATCGCTGCCACCAACCGCCCAGACATTCTTGATCCAGCATTACTTCGTCCAGGTCGCTTCGACAGACAAGTTGCTGTTGAAACCCCAGGACTAAACGGACGCTTTGACATTCTTCAAGTGCACGCAAAGGGTAAGCCAATCGCTGAAGATGTTGACCTAATGGCGGTTGCTCGTCGCACACCTGGTTTTACTGGCGCCGATCTTGCAAACGTATTAAACGAAGCAGCAATTTTGACTGCACGCAGTGATGGCAAATTAATCACTGATGAAATCTTGGATGAAGCAATTGATCGTGTGATTGCTGGACCACAAAAGCGTAGCCGTCCGATGAGTGAACAAGAACGTTTAATTACTGCTTACCACGAAGGTGGTCACGCATTAGTTGCTGCAGCTCTTCCTAATACCGATCCAGTTCATAAGGTGACAATTCTTCCTCGTGGCCGCGCACTTGGTTACACCATGGTTTTACCTGAATCAGAAAAGTATTCAACTACTCGATCTCAAATGCTTGACCAACTTGCTTACATGCTTGGTGGTCGCGCAGCTGAAGAAATGATCTTCCACGATCCAACAACGGGCGCAAGCAACGACATCGAAAAAGCCACAGCTGTTGCCCGCAAGATGGTTATGGAATACGGCATGACTGAACGTCTTGGCGCGATTAAGTATGGCCAAGTGAATGGTGAACCATTTATGGGCCGTGACATGGGTCATCAACGTGATTACTCTGAAGAAATTGCAGCTGCAATCGATGAAGAAGTTCGTTCATTTATTGAAATTGCCCATCACGAAGCATATGAAATTTTGGTTGCTAACCGAAAAGTTCTAGATGCACTTGTGGTTGAACTTCTTGAAAAAGAAACTTTAGATCGCGATGAAGTTGCACGTATTTTTGAACCGCTTAAGCGACGTCCAGAACGTCCAGCCTGGACTGGCTCAGCACGACGTAAACCAAGTCGCAAGCCACCAGTAGAAGTTCCACCTCGGGCAAGTGAATCCGAGACGAGCAAAGCGTGACCATCGATCCAATCGAAACTTTAAGTGAACCACCAGCGGTTGGGCCATTTGATCAAAAGCGAATTGAAAATGCGATTCGTGAACTTTTAATTGGGATGGGTGAAAACCCCGATCGTGAAGGCTTACAAAAAACGCCAGAGCGCGTCGCTAAGGCATACGCTGAAATTTTTGGTGGCCTTCATAAAACAGCCGAGGATGTACTAACAACAACATTTTCATTAGGTCATGACGAATTAATTGTGGTCAAAGATATTCCGCTTTACAGCACATGTGAACATCACTTACTTCCATTCCACGGAGTTGGCCATGTTGGGTACATTCCAAGTGAAGCTGGAAAAATTACTGGGCTATCAAAAATCGCCCGCTTAGTTGATTTGTATGCCCGTCGTCCTCAGGTTCAAGAACGCTTAACAACTCAAGTTGCTGATGCAATGGTTAATATTCTTGATGCACGTGGCGTGATCGTAGTAATTGAATGTGAGCACTTGTGTATGTCGATGCGTGGCATTCGCAAACCTGGTGCGACCACAATAACTTCAGCGGTTCGCGGACAATTGCGTGATGCAACTACTCGCGCCGAAGCAATGGCTCTAATCAACGGTAAGTAATGCTTATGCCAAGCGGGCTACCTAAAAAGTTAGCCGAACTAAATCGCACACTTGTCATGGGTGTACTAAATGTCACTCCTGACTCATTTAGTGATGGCGGAAAATTCGCATCAACCCAAACAGCAATTGAACATGGCAAACAAATGTTTGCCGATGGCGCTGACATTGTTGATATTGGTGGTGAATCAACTAGACCAGGTGCGGTTCGTATTTCAGTTCAAGAAGAACTCGATCGAGTCATTCCAGTCATTACTGAATTAACCAAGTTAGAAATTCCAGTAAGCGTCGACACAATGCGAGCCGAAGTTGCTGCCCAAGCCGTTAAAGCTGGTGCTTGCATTATTAATGATGTCAGCGGTGGCAAGGCAGATCCAGAGATGTTTGCATTCTTAAATTCAAATGATTTGCCTTACATCATGATGCACTGGCGTGGCCACTCAGCTGAAATGATGAACTTAACAAACTATGACGATGTAGTTCTTGATGTTTGTGATGAACTGCAAAACCAAGTTAACGCTGCTGTTTCAGCGGGCGTTGAACTGTCTCGCATCGTGCTTGATCCAGGTATTGGTTTTGCAAAGACTGTTGATCAGAATTGGCCAATCTTTGCTGGCCTTGATGAATTACAAAACCTTGGTCTACCGCTTTTAATTGGGGCCAGTCGAAAGAAATTCCTAGGTGAACTTCTTTCTAAAGATGGCGTTGCTCGCGATGTTGAAGGTCGTGAAGCTGCCACAACAGCATTGACCGCACTCATGGCAGCTCAGCAAGTTTGGGCAGTTCGAGTCCATGATGTTAAGTCATCAAGTGATGCTGTGAAAGTAGTCAGTCGAATAATGCAGGAGTTATCAAATGGCTGAGTATCAAATTGAATTAACTGAAGTTACTGGGTTTGGGTATCACGGATTACTTGAAAGTGAACGAGCTAACGGTCAGGAATTTAGTGTTGATGCGAAGTTAGTTGTGCAAAGCTCATCGGTTAA
>JBDLPR010000120.1:0-2517 GCA_039800985.1 Actinomycetota bacterium
TACCAAAGTGACCTAGGAACGGTTCTGAAGTTAGGTAAGTTAACTTCACATCCTTCTTAATTCCGGCCTTCTTTAGTTGGTATGACGTGTTGAATAAGAATTCATATGCCGCGCCAAAGCAACTGGCAAATTGGCTTGCGCCAATAACAATGTCACCCGGATTCTCTAAAAATTTCTGCCAAGACTTTTCGGTAGATTCGGCTCCATCGATTGTGGTGATGCTATTTGAATTCTCTTTATGGCCTTGAATGTATTCAGATTTGTCTCTTGTACCAGTAGCAATAACTAGGTAGTCATAATTAAGTGACTTGCCATTTGCTAGCTTTATGGTCTTTGTATCTGGCTCAATCTTGGTAGCTGCTGACAGTTCAAAATCAACGCCACCTTTTTCAAATGTTGGTGCAACTTTGAAAGTTAGATCTTTACGCTCGCGCTTTCCAAATGGCAACCAAATAAGCGATGGGTTAAAAAGGAAGAAATCACGATCACTAACAACGGTTACGTCGACATCTCCATCAAGTTCATGCATTAGACCTAGTGCGGCGGTAATTCCACCAAAATTGGCACCTAGGACGACTACTTTCTTTTTCATTTTGGCCTCCCGACGGCTCTTTATATTTGTATGTTACGCTTATACCCCTAGGGGTATCAAGAAAATCAGTATGAGACTGATCACAACTTGAAAGAGGCAAAAATGGCTGCAGCAACTAAGAAAATGGCCCATGTGGTTCATGACGAGGAAGCACTAACTGAGTTCACTAAGCGACTTCGCCGCGCAGAAGGCCAAATCGGTGGAGTTCTGCGAATGGTCGAGGAAGGCCGATCTTGTGAAGACATTGTTCATCAACTTGCTGCCGTTTCTAAAGCTGTGAACAAGGCTGCATTTGGTTTTATTACCGCTGGGCTTTCTGAATGCATCTTGGAAGAGGGCCGTAATACCGAAGAAGTTAAAGAACAACTTCAAAAACTATTTTTGACCATGGTTTAAGACCGGAAATTATATGAAAAAAATTGTAATTATTGGTGGGGTCGCCGGCGGTATGTCTGCAGCTACTCGTCTTCGTCGCCTTGATCCTGAAGCCTCAATCATTGTTATTGAACGTAGTGGATTTGTTTCTTATGCAAACTGTGGGCTGCCTTACTACGTTGGCGGCGTAATTGCCGATCAAGCTTCTCTCTTATTGCAGACCCCGCAATCACTTGATGCCAGATTTGAATTAGATGTTCGAGTTGAATCAGAAGTAACTCAGATAAATCGTGATTTAAAGAAATTAACTGTGCAGAAAAAATCGGGCGAAACTTATGAACTCGAATACGACACTTTAATTTTAAGTCCAGGTGCTCAACCGATCATTCCCCCAATTGAAGGAATTGAGCGTGCTCACACCCTTCGCACAGTCGAAGATGTAACAAAAATTGCAGCTGCTGTAGCAAGTAACCCGAAGTCAGCAGTTGTTATCGGTGGCGGGTTTATTGGCGTTGAATCTGCTGAGAACTTAGTTCACAAAAATATTTCCACAACGATTGTTGAGGCAGCACCACAGTTACTTGGTCCGATTGATCCTGAACTTGCAGAACTTGTCCATCATGAAGTTCGTAAACACCAAGTTAATTTAAGACTTGGCGCAGGTGTAACAAAAATTACTGAAAACTCTGTCCAGTTAGCTGATGGTAGTGAAATCGACGCTGAACTTGTAATCTGTGCGATCGGTGTTAAGCCTGATACCACTTTGGCAAAAGGTTGCGGATTAGAAATTGGTGACCGCGGTGGTATTACAGTTAATGAATTTGGTGGAACTTCTGATTCAAATATTTATGCAATTGGCGATGTTGCAGAAAAAATTGATGCATTAGATGGTGAAGCAACACTTGTTCCACTTGCAAATATTGCAAATCGCCAAGGACGTGTAGCTGCAGACCACATCATGGGTCGCAAAGTTCGCCCCGTTGCCACAATTGGTACCGCAATCGTCAAGGTTTTTGATCTAACAGTTGCTTCAACCGGCTGGAATGAAAAGCGCCTGAAAGCGCGTGGAATCAACTACCAGGCAATCCACACCCATCCAGGATCACATGCTGGTTACTACCCAGGAAGTGAACAAATGGCACTGAAGCTTCTGGTAACTAAGCCAGATGGAAAAATTCTTGGTGCTCAAGCCGTTGGTGGTGAAGGTGTTGATAAGCGAATCGATGTAATTGCAACTGCAATCAGGTGTGAACTACCAGCACCAGAACTGGCTGATCTTGAATTGGCATACGCACCACCATTTGGTTCTGCCAAAGACCCAGTGAACATGCTTGGTTACATCGCTGAGAATTTATTGACTGGGTTTACTGAAAACGTTCAGTGGTATGACGTTAGACCGATGCAAGCTCAAGGCGTAACACTGCTTGATGTTAGAACTAAAGATGAATATGCTCGCGGTGCTATTTCTGGGTCAATCAACATTCCACTTGATGACTTACGCGAACGTTTTGAAGAAATACCTGATGGCAAAATTATGGTTTATTGCCAAG
>JBDLPR010000121.1:0-3169 GCA_039800985.1 Actinomycetota bacterium
GAGTACTACCGCGGCGAATTCGTTAAGTAGAAATTTCTTATGGCCAGAAAAAAATCTGGCAGGTTGTTCCTGGCCAATGCAGTTGGAGATTTTGCCAGCGCACTTTCTAAAACGCTAAAACGTGGCCGCGGCGAAACAGTTAAAGGTCGAGCCATCTTGGCAGTTGACACAAATGCAATTAGAAAACTTTCTGCTAGCCGTGATGTTGTTTTAGTTAGCGGAACTAACGGTAAAACCACAACCACTGCCAACCTTGCTCGGATCTTGGCCGATGGCACCGATGAAAAAGTTAGTACCAGCAAGTTTGGTGCCAACATGGATGCCGGGATCGCTGCCGCCCTTGCTGCCAAGCCTTGCAACCGGTACGTCGTGCTTGAGTGTGACGAACTTTATTTGCCAACAATGTATGAATTAGTGAAACCAAAAGTCATTGTGCTGCTGAATCTTTCACGCGACCAATTGCATCGAACTGGGGAAGTGCGCAAAGTAGCCAATCTGTGGCATAACACTTTCACCAAAGATGATGTGACGTTGATTATTGATCGCGATGATCCATTCCTGGAATATGCAGCAAGTAATGCAGGCCATGTAATCAGAATTACTTTTGGTGGTCGTAGGCATCCAGATGCCGCCACCTGTCCTAATTGCAGTGCGATCCTTGATTGGTCACTTGGCGACTACAAATGTTCATGTGGCCTTGGAAGCGCGCTTGCACAAGTGCGAAGCGACAAACGTTTCGGCGGTCCAGCTAGAAATTCAGTCCTAGCAATTGAAGCTGCCAGATTAATGGGGGCAATAGTTCCAGTTGCCCTACAAGAAGAATTAGCAGCCAATCCACCAGATCGCACAATGGAATTCAAAGCGGGTAATCGTAAAGTTAAAACCCAATTAGCCAAGAATCCAGAAAGCTGGCGAACTGCGTTAAGCGCAATTACTTCTAATCAAGTGATCCTGGCGTTAAACGCTAGAGGAATTGATGGCAAAGATACTTCATGGCTTTGGGATATCGATTACTCAGAACTGATCGGCAAAGAAGTTATTTGTATTGGTGAGCGCAAATTAGATATCGCCTACCGATTAACTGTTCAAGGTGTAATGGTTAGCACTGCAGATAGTTTTGAAAGTGCAGCAGCGCAATTTGGCCAAGCACCAATTGAGGCTATCGCTAGTTACACCGCATTCCAGGATCTAGCTGCCAGTGCAAGTGGTTTCCATACAGGTATTGGTGTTGATCGATGAGTTTAGTTATCGTTCGGCTTTATCACGATTTACTTGGCACCTATGGCGATCAAGGTAATGCGGAAATTTTGATTCACCGCGCAAAAGCTCGTGGGATCGCAACGCAATTAATAGAAGTAACTCCAGGAATGGCAATCCCAACTACCGGAAACATTTATTTACTTGGTGGCGGGGAAGATGGCCCGCAAACAGCGAGTCTTGAATTAATGAAAAATGATGGTGGCCTGAATGAAGCTGCAGGCCTTGGTGCAACAGTGTTTGCTGTTTGCGCTGGATTCCAAGTTATTGGATCAAGCCTCCCAGGATTTAATGGTCAGATAATTGATGGCCTTGGCTTAGTTGATGTCACCACAATTGTTAATGCTGCGCCCCGAAGTGTTGGTGAATTAGTTGTTCAGCCATCTAAACCAGAGCTTCCAGTTCTAACCGGGTTTGAAAACCATCAAGGACTAAGCAAGTTAGGTGCCGGAGTTAATCCACTTGGCAAAGTGCTTAGCGGAGTGGGAAATGGTTTTGATCAAGCCGAAGGTGTTTGGCAAGGAAACATCATCGGCACCTACATGCATGGACCAGGCTTGGCTCGCAATCCAGAACTAGCTGATGCATTAATTCAAAGCGCTACCGGAATTGAACTTAACCCATTTGAAGATAAGTGGGCCAATCAGTTTGCTAAAGAGCGCAGAACTAGTCTTTTAGCTTCCAAAACGCATAAGTAGTTATTGCAAGTGGAATTGCATTCCACTTCTCTGCAGGGCTTGCTGAAAACGCGTTCAAGAAAAATCCAATAATCCCAAGTGCGATAAAGACTTTGACCATCCACCTTGGCCTTACAGATTTACCGCCTGATAGTCGTTTGAAAACTCTTAATTCATAGAACAGCCAAAGCATCTGGAAAAAGTAAACAAATCTGATGCCAGCAGGGAAGTTTTCATACTGGCCGCCAGCAGCAAGTGGCAGCGCAAATGAAAGATTTAAAACAACAGCGGCATTTATGACAATGCCCCAAATAATGGAAAGCCTGGCAAGAATTTTAATTTCAGATCGCATTTAATTAAGCATAGCCAAGGCAAATTAAAAAGCCCCAAGATTTCTCTTGGGGCTTTTTAGATTTTAATTAATGCGTGATTTGCTGCATTTGCTTTTGAGCTTCATGCAGTTCATGTTCAGCATGGTGAGCAGCTGCTTCTAGTTCAGCTGCTGATGGGCGAGCAATGTTCTCTCCGTAGTACCAGTTAGACATGCGCGCACGAAGCTTTGCTTTGCCGCCCTTTGGATTGCGAACACCATTTGCATCATTTTGTGCTTCAAGAGCAAGAGGCGAGTAGTCCTTCTTTGAAAGAATTACTGCCTTTTCCTTATCGCTGATTGGCTTATGAATTTCAATGAATTCACCGTGAGGTAGGCGAAGGATCTGACCTGTTTCATAACCATGAAGTAGTTTCTCGTGGTCACGGCGCTGCAGCCCTAGACAGATTCTCTTAGTTACCTTAAAGGCAATTAGCGGAACCACGAATAGCGCAATACGCAGGAACCAGGTGATTTGGTTAATCGACAAGTTAAACGCAGTTGCGATGATGTCGTTACCACCTGAGATCCAGAGCATTAAGTAGAAACTGATGGCCATAACACCAAGGCCAGTGCGAACTGGGGCGTTGCGTGGACGATCAAGTAAGTGGTGCTCTTTCTTGTCACCTGTTACCCATGATTCGATCCATGGGTATAGACCAAGAGCGGTAAACATAATGCCTGGGATTACAAGTGCTGGCACGATTAAGTTCCAGCTGATTGTGTAACCAAGAAGATTTGTTTCCCAGTTAGGCATGATACGAACAGCGCCATCTAGGAAACCTATGTACCAGTCAGGCTGGGATCCAGCAGTTACTTGGGACGGTGTGTAAGGACCGTATAACCAAATACCGTTTATGGTCAC
>JBDLPR010000122.1:0-2940 GCA_039800985.1 Actinomycetota bacterium
CGTAAAGGCTTGGAGGTATTACTGAAAGCCTTCCCGATAGTTCGCAAAGAGTTTCCTAACCTGCGCTTACTAATTGCTGGACCAGGAGATCCCGAAGAGCTTATTGATGATGTGCCGCTAGTTGAACGCATGGCAATTACGCACACCGGACAAATTGATAACGCACAAAAACCTGATGTATTTGCATCAGGAAACATTTATGTAGCGCCAAACACCGGTGGCGAATCATTTGGAATCGTATTGCTTGAAGCTATGGCATCAGGAACACCTGTAGTGGCAAGTGACTTGCCAGCGTTCCAGAGAGTTCTTGAAAGCGGCAAATCGGGTTTGAATTTCAAAAATGAAGATCCAGACGATTTGGCGAAAGTTTTGATCGAAACACTTAAAGATGAAAATAAGATGTCTGAACTAAGAACAGCAGGGTATGGGCGCTCTGCATTCTTTGACTGGTCGATTGTGGCAAATAAAGTTTTAGAAGTTTATGAATCTGTTCGACTTCCTGGTGTAACGGTTGAACCTGACTTTGCTGGTCAAATGTTGGGTCGTCTTGGCAAACTTAGAATTACACCTGAACGGAATGAACTAAATGACTGAAGCAATTGGTTGGTACCTGGGGCTACTTGCATTCACAATTTGGTATCTATCTCATCAGGCAGGTCGCTTAGATCGCTTACATCATCGAATTGAAGTTTCAAGTGCAGCTCTAGATGGACATCTAAATCGACGAGCAGGAATTTCAGCCGAATTAGTGTCGCTTAATTTTCTGGATCCAGCATCAGAAGCATATTTAATGCAGTGTGCACACGACGTATTGGCAGGACAAGATTTACCGGATAATTCTCGACTTAGAGATGAATCTGAATTAACCGAAGCAATTTGCGATGCTTTTGAAGATCCCCAGGATGTAATTGAATTTCGCAAAGACCTGGCGATTAATCTACTTCTTTCAGAATTAGAGACCGTATGCAATCGGGTGACCTTAGCTAAGCGCTTTCACGCTGAAGCGGTTCAAGATTGTTTGGCTATCAGGGAACAGTCCTTGGTCAAGTTATTTCGATTGGCTGGCTTTGCCAAGCTGCCAACCCCACTTGAATTTGATGACCGAATCCCGACAGGCCTGAATAAATAGTCGACTTTTTTGACTCACAAATTCTGGACTAGAATTCGAAGTCACAGTTTATAAATTTTTAAACGTTTTAAAAGAGGGTCTAATGGCTAGCGAATCAGGCGTAACAGGCACAACCCGCGTTAAGCGCGGTATGGCAGACATGCTTAAAGGCGGCGTCATCATGGACGTTGTTAACGCCGAACAAGCAAAGATCGCCGAAGACGCAGGCGCTGTTGCAGTAATGGCACTGGAACGTGTGCCAGCTGACATTCGCGCTCAAGGTGGCGTTGCTCGCATGAGTGACCCGGACATGATTGATGGCATTATCAAAGCTGTTTCAATCCCAGTTATGGCAAAGGCTCGCATAGGCCACTTTGCTGAAGCTCAAGTTATTCAAAGTCTTGGTGTGGACTACATCGATGAATCAGAAGTTTTAACTCCAGCAGATTATGCACATCACATTGATAAGTGGCAGTTCACTGTTCCTTTCGTATGTGGGGCAACAAATCTTGGTGAAGCACTTCGTCGTATTACTGAAGGCGCTGCAATGATTCGCTCAAAAGGTGAAGCAGGAACTGGCGATGTTTCAAACGCAGTGACTCATATGCGCACTATCCGTGCTGAGATCAACCGTTTAAAGTCAATGAGCAAAGATGAACTTTATGTGGCTGCAAAAGAGCTGCAAGCACCATACGAATTAGTTGTTGAAGTTGCTGAAAAAGGCAAACTGCCAGTTGTACTTTTCACAGCTGGTGGTATCGCAACTCCAGCTGATGCCGCGATGATGATGCAACTTGGTGCAGACGGTGTCTTTGTTGGCTCAGGTATTTTCAAATCAGGAAATCCAGAACAGCGCGCTAAAGCAATTGCTCAGGCAACCCTTCATTACAACGATCCGCAAAAAGTTGCAGAAGCATCACGTGGCTTAGGTGAAGCAATGGTTGGCATTAACGTTGCCGACATTCCTGTTCCACATCGTTTGGCTGAGCGCGGCTGGTAATTATGTCGACCCCGAACATTGGGGTGCTCGCAATCCAAGGTGATGTGCGAGAGCACGCAAATCACTTAGCGCAGTGTGGGGCTAAAGTCACGTTAGTTAAAACACCTGAAGTACTTGCAACTGTCGATGCCTTAGTTATTCCAGGTGGCGAATCGACCACCATGAGCATCTTGGCTGTAAAAAATGGTTTAATCGAACCACTTCGGGAAGCCCGCAAACGCATTCCAATGTATGGTTCATGTGCTGGATTAATTATGTTGGCAGATCGCATTACAGATGGCAGATCTGACCAACAAACAATCGGTGGCTTAAACATCACTGCCAAGCGAAATGCATTTGGTCGTCAAGTCGATTCATTTGAAACTGATCTAAAGATTCCAGCAATTGGTGAACCAGATTTCCATGCAGTATTTATTCGCGCACCTTTGGTTGAAGAAGTTGGCAGCGGGGTAGAAGTGCTGGCAACAATTCCATCAACTAATGAAGTTGTTGCAGTTCGTCAAGGTAATTTACTAGGTACCTCGTTTCACCCAGAGATTGTTCCAGACTTTAGAATTCATAAGTACTTCTTAGAGATGGTGAAAAGCGCATGAGTGGCCATTCCAAATGGGCAACGACCAAACATAAAAAAGCGGTAATCGATGCAAGGCGTGGAAAGTTATTTGCCAAGTTAATTAAGAACATCGAAGTTGCTGCCCGCACAGGTGGTGGCGATATGGCCGCAAACCCAACGCTTTATGACGCTGTTCAAAAAGCCAAAAAGTCTTCAGTTCCAAACGACAACATCGATCGCGCAGTTAAACGTGGCTCTGGCCTTGAAGCTGGCGCAGCT
>JBDLPR010000123.1:0-6785 GCA_039800985.1 Actinomycetota bacterium
GAGAGATCTGTTTTACCAACTGCTGTTGGACCAACAATGACGATTGCAGGCTTCACTAAACACCAATTTTTGGCATTCCAAGCAACACTCCAGGTGTGCTTGGACGCTGGCCAGCTTCAAAATTATCGCCAGCACGAGTTTTGCGAACTGAAATAAGTTTGTCGGCATTTAAGTGATACGGCGCAGCATATGTAACCTCGGCTGTGACCACATCACCTGGGCGAATGTTATGGGTAACACCATTGATATCTGTTTGGGTTACGTGAACAAGTCGGTTATCTTTTGCCCGGCCACTCATGCGACCGGAGTTCTCGTTCTTTTTACCTTCCCCAGTTGCAATTAAAACTTCAACTTGGCTGCCAACAATCTTTTTGTTTTCTTGCCATGCAATGTCATTGGCAAGTTCTACTAATCTTTCAAAGCGTTCTTGAACAACATCTGGATCAATTTGATCTGGCATTTCAGCTGCCGGGGTTCCTGGACGCTTTGAGTATTGGAATGTGAACGCTCCAGCAAACCTAGCTTTTTTAACAACTTCTAAAGTCTGCTGGAAATCTTCTTCAGTCTCGCCGGGGAACCCAACAATGATGTCTGTAGTTATCGCGGCATCTGGGATTGCTTGGCGAACCCGGTCGATAATGCCCAAGTATTTTTCTTGGCGGTATGAACGTCGCATAATCTGCAAAATGCGATCACTACCTGATTGCAATGGCATGTGAAGTGATGGCATGACATTTGGGGTTTGTGCCATGGCTTCGATCACATGGTCCGTGAAATCACGTGGGTGCGGTGAAGTGAAGCGAACGCGTTCTAATCCTTCGATCTGCCCTGTTGCACGCAGTAAGTCGGCAAATGCATAACGGTCGCCAAATTCAACACCATAAGCGTTTACGTTTTGACCAAGCAAAGTAATTTCCAGAACACCCTGGTCAACTAAAACTTTTATTTCATTCAAAATGTCAGCTGGCCGACGATCCTTCTCACGGCCTCGAAGTGCTGGCACGATGCAAAATGTGCAGGTGTTATTGCAGCCAACACTGACAGACACCCAACCAGAATGCGCCGCATCACGCCTTGCCGGAAGTGTTGAGGGGAAGGTTTCTAAAGATTCAACAATTTCAATTTGGCCCTCTTGTTCAATTCGGGCACGTTCCAAAAGTATTGGCAGTGCATCGATGTTGTGAGTACCAAAGACCACATCAACATAAGGAGCTTTTGCCAGTATTTCACCGCGGTCTTTTTGAGCAAGGCAGCCACCCACAGCGATCTGCATCCCTTTGTTCTTTAACTTAATTGGTTGCAGATGGCTAAGCGCCCCATAAAGTTTGTTATCGGCGTTCTCGCGAACAGCACAAGTATTAAAGACAATGACATCGGCTAATTTGCCTTCTTCGGCTGGAACATAGCCAGCTGATTCAAGCAAGCCAGCGAAGCGTTCAGAGTCATGAACGTTCATTTGGCAGCCCATTGTGCGCACTTCATAAGTGCCCAAATTTGGCTTATCAGCGATGGAAGTCACCTGATAATTCTAGGCAAGATTAGCTAGGGCTTGATCCGCCAGAAAATCTGGATCATTTAATTGCTCGCGGATCACTTTGGTGGCAATCCCTGCGTGGTAACCCTTTCGGGCCAAAAGGCTAAAAAGTCTTCGCTGCATCACATCGCGTTCCAGGTTTTTCATGGACCGAAGTTTTTTAATTACTAGATCTGTTGCCATTTGGTATTCATCGGCGTCACTTATTTCACTAAGGGCAACTTCGATGTATTCATCGCTTATCCCCTTTTTGCGAAGTTCCATTTTTAAAACAGATTTAGAAACTTTCTTCGTTAGGCACCGACTTCGAACAAGCATTCCGGCATAGGCAAGGTCATCAATTAAGCCAACTTCAGTAAGACGATCAAGGACTGCAGCAGCAACTTCTGGCGACACTTTGCGCTTAGCAAGGGATTCTTCTAATTGCAGTCTTGATTTTGGTGCCATCGACAGCTGGCGAAGTGCGATATTTCTTGCAACTGAAAATGGATCAGCCTCGGGGTTTTCCTTTAGGTCCACTTTCGTGGACTCTAGAGGATTACCTACCGAGGCTGCCGTTTTCACTTAATTACCTTTTGGGGGAAAGTAATTAGTCTTCGTCTGCAAACTCTGAATCGTCTGCATCCAAATCTTCTACTGGTGGCACAACGCTTAGTTCTGCTTTGTTAGCGCCAACACCAAGCTTTTCTTTGATCATGCGCTCTAGTTCAGTAGTTAATGCCGGGTTGTCCTTTAGGAACGCACGAGCATTTTCTTTACCTTGACCTAGTTGGTCACCTTCGTAGGTGTACCAAGCGCCAGTTTTGCGAACAAAGCCCTCTTCAACAGCCATGTCAAGAATTCCACCTTCACGTGAAATACCTTCACCGTAAAGAATGTCGAATTCTGCTTGCTTGAAAGGTGGTGCAACCTTGTTCTTAACCACCTTCACGCGAGTGCGGTTACCAACAGGTTCTGCGCCATCTTTTAGTGTTTCAATGCGGCGGATGTCTAGGCGAACTGAAGCATAGAACTTCAAAGCTTTACCACCGGTTGTTGTTTCAGGTGAACCGAACATCACACCGATCTTGTCGCGTAACTGGTTAATGAAGATCGCAGTGGTGTTATTGGTGCTTAGTGCGCCAGTTATCTTGCGAAGTGCTTGAGACATCAAGCGAGCTTGCAGACCCATGTGGCTATCACCCATTTCACCTTCGATTTCAGCGCGTGGCACAAGGGCTGCAACTGAGTCGATCACGATTAAATCAAGTGCGCCGGAGCGAATAAGCATGTCAGCGATTTCAAGTGCTTGTTCACCAGTGTCTGGCTGGGAAACCAAAAGATTGTCGATGTCTACGCCAAGTTTCTTTGCGTATTCAGGATCAAATGCGTGTTCCGCATCAACAAATGCAGCAATGCCGCCAGCAGCTTGAACGCTTGCGATTGCGTGGATTGCAAGAGTTGTTTTACCTGATGATTCAGGACCATAAATTTCAACAACGCGACCACGTGGCAGACCGCCAATACCTAGAGCGATATCTAGTGCGATTGAACCAGTTGGTATTGCTTCAACAGTTGGGCGTTCTTCTTCGCCAAGTTTCATGATTGAGCCCTTGCCGAACTGGCGTTCGATCTGGGCTAACGCGGTTTCAAGAGCTTTTTCGCGATCAGATGTTGCTTTGATTGCTTCTTTAGCTTCTTTAGAGGCTTTTGCTGCAGCCATTTTGTACTCTCCTACTTTTCTTAACGTGTTTTGGGAATTCACACGTTAGGTACGAGCTCTGACAATCACTAGAGGTATTTAGCGCCTGTGGAGCGTTTGAACCTGTGTCCGGCTTCCCAGTGGACACAGGGTCTTCGCCCCAGCGGCCTTACATCTATTGATGTTTTGATCGCGTAGAGACAATCTATCGAACATGTGTTCGAATAGGCAAGGACCAAGCCCTTCGGCGTGTCTAGAGGTTACCTAGATTCGAAAATGGACTGCTTTTGGGCAAACCAGGCATCAAAACCACCCTGGTTCATCAAAGTCATCATCTCTTGCATGGCTTCAAGGTGTGGTCCATCACTTTGCTGGGCCATTTGCTGCCCATGCTGCTGACTTAACTGGGCTATTTCTTCAAACGTTTGGGCTTGGAATACTTCAGAGCAAGCACCGCCAAGTTCAAGGCAAGTCATGGATTTCATGACTCAAAGTTAGCGGTATTTAGGATGCAAATCTAAGGTCTGGTGAACGGCGCGCCAAACAGTCTGGGTGTCTTCACCGTCAGCCAAAGCCTGGTCAACTGTTTTGCCTTCAAGGGCTGGAATGTGAAAGTCAGCAGCCCAGGATCTGGCATATGAGCTGCCAAGGGCTGCTTCCATTCGTTCCCAGAAATCAGTTAGGCGCACACATAAAGCCTATTGTCGATTAAAGAAACCACCAAAGAATCGCTTAACTGAATCGGTAAGTGTCTTCACTGTTTCGACAAAGCCACCAGCTTCTGGGGTGACGGTGTCATAGCCATCGGCCACAAGTGAAGCATCAATATCTGCGTCTAGGTTTTCAGTGACCTGCTGGTCAGATTCGTAAGTAAAAGTTTTCCAATTCTCAATTGCAATCTCGGAGGCTGATTGACTATCAAAGCGCTCTTGAATCTTTGTAAGTTTAATTCCAAGATCATTGACTCGACTTGAAATAAATTCAGTTCGAATGTTTACAAGCCCGGTTGATAGGTTCCAGCCATCTGTTGCAGTTTGTGAAGGAATCAGTTTTTGTTTGACCGTTGTTGTGCCGCTAGCATCAACATGCGTTGAGCCCATGTCAAAAGTTCCATCATTACTATCAAATTTCACATCTGGGCCATGCCAGCCAGCCACGTTTCCATCGGCTGTGGCTCTGGTTTGAAATCTCAATAAACATCCAGCTGGGCAACCCATATACTCATTTGGCATACGGCCGCCCCAAGCGTTGAAAGTTTCAATGGTGGCAACTATCACTCCATGAACTACGCCTGTTCCCGGATGAACTACTGCCCAGCCACCAACTCCTTGTAAAGCTTCGGCTGGTGGTGTGTAAGGGGCAACTGGAATGTCATAAATCGATGCCGGTGCTGAAGTCGTAGCCTCAGGTGTAGGCGATGGCGTTGCATCATCAGCAAGGGCTGGCGTTGGGATTAGTAATAAAAGGGCAACTAGAATTCGCTTCATGCTTGCACCACCTAAATATTCTTGGTGCTTTTAGTATATGACGCTATTAGGCAACAGAGAACGCGTTGCGCTTTGCGGCCAATACCTCACGGCGGGCCACTTCAGCTGCTACCCCAGACATAAGTTCTGAAAGTGGAGTATCAAGTGCATTGGAAATTGAAGCCAGCAGTTCTGAAGAAGCTTCCTTCTGGCCACGTTCAACTTCGCTTAGGTAGCCAAGAGAGACCTGGGCCAAATTTGATACCTGGCGTAGGGTGCGCTTTTGTTCCATGCGACGACGGCGAAGTTCTTCACCTATAACCTGACGCAGTAAGACCACTTGTTTACCGTAACTAGGCTTTGTGGCCTCAGGTGCAGCAATCTTTACGGTGTGGGTAAGGGCCCTGTTAATTTCGGCCTGCAGCACGTCATCAACAGTTAATTCTTTTTTCATGTTCATCATGGTGCTTTTTCCAACCTCGCTTGTATCCAACTTATTCCCTCACCTAAAAACCCTTATTTCTAAAGGAAACTCAAAAGCAGCTCAAGGGCGGCAGCTACGGTTTCTTGCCGAATTTCATCCCGGATGCCTCTTGGATCAAGGGTCATTGGGTTAATGTGCAGCTCTTCCACCGCTGAATCGATAACTGAGCCCTCGTGGTCACGCTGAACACAGGCCACAAACACCGTTCCTGGGGCCATGCCATCTTGCCAGTCTGGACCGGCAACACCGGTTACCGCTAATCCAAATTCAGCTTCGAGTTTGTGGGCAACACCAGTTGCCATTGCAAGTGCGACTTCGGCCTGAACTGCCCCGCCGCTATTAATTAAGTCTGCAGGCACATCAAGCAAAGAAACTTTTAGGTCACTTGCATAGGCAATGATGCCTCCACGAAATGATTTTGAGGCTCCTGGAATTGCAGTGATCGCTTCGCCAATGGCGCCACCGGTAACTGATTCAGCGGTTGCAAGCGTGCGGCCATTAAGCGCATACACAGTTGTTAGCGCTAATGAATCTAAATCAGTTTCCATACTTAACTACTATTCCAGTGTTGTTTTGCTGCTGGTAAGAGCTCTTGCTTTAACAACATAGTCAAGCCCAGTGACAACCGTTAACGCAACAGCTAAATACATAACCGATACTGGGAAGAATTCAAGTGCGCTTGGTAGCGGAAGCAAGTAAGCCACAATTGCGATATTTTGACTTAAAGTCTTCGCCTTTCCGCCACGGCTTGCTGGAATTACACCTTTTCGAATCACAATGAAGCGAAGTAGGGTCACCAATACTTCACGAGACAAAATAACAAATGTCATCCACCAAGGAATTACCACAAGGATTGATAGGCCAATAAACGCTGCCCCGGTTAAAGCCTTATCGGCAATTGGGTCAGCAATCTTGCCCCAGTTTGTTATTTGGTTATGTTTGCGCGCTAAATAACCATCTAAAACATCAGTCATTGCTGCAAAAAAATAAAAGCTGCCAGCAATCCATTGGTTTGTGGTTGAGCTTTCAAATCTAGTTAAGGAATAAATGAAAACCGGAACAAGTACTAGCCGAAAGCCAGTTAGCGCGTTAGGTAAATTCATCTATTCGGCCGCGACTATTCACCACGAAGCATGGCAAGGGTGCCTGGAAGATCTTCAGCAGTGATTAACACTTCACGTGCTTTCGATCCTTCAGATGGCCCAACTATGTTTCGAGATTCCATCAAATCCATTAATCGACCAGCTTTGGCAAAACCAATGCGAAGTTTGCGCTGAAGCATCGAAGTTGAACCAAACTGGGTTGAAACAACTAGCTCAACTGCTGCTAGTAGTTCGTCAAGATCGTTACCGATGTCGCCATCAACTTCACGTTTTGTGGCAACTGGAGCTGTGATGTCTTCGCGGTATTGCGGATCCATTTGAGTTTTAGCGTGCGCAACAGCGCTTCTGATTTCAGCTTCAGTTACCCATGAACACTGGATACGAATTGGCTTGCTCATGCCCATTGGTAAGAACAGGCCATCACCTTGACCAACTAGTTTTTCAGCACCTGGTTGATCCAAAATAACGCGGCTATCGGCAAGGCTTGAAGTTGAGAACGCTAGACGGCTTGGCACAT
>JBDLPR010000124.1:0-3308 GCA_039800985.1 Actinomycetota bacterium
TCTGCGAAATGAATTTTGTTTAAAGATCATTGGTGAAATTCGGGTTCGCCCAAGTGGAAACGAAAATTCTGAAATTCCAACAGGTGACATCGAAGTTGTTGCCTCAAATGTTGAAGTATTAAGTAAAAGTGCTCCACTGCCATTTCCAATTGATGATTCGATCAATGTTGGAGATGAAACTCGTTTTAAATACCGTTACTTAGACTTGCGTCGTAGTTCTCAAGGTGACGCACTTCGGATGCGAAGTGAAGTTAACCGACTTGCTCGTGAGGTTTTGCATTCACGGGATTTCGTTGAAATTGAAACCCCAACTCTTACTAGATCAACTCCCGAAGGTGCCCGCGACTTCTTAGTTCCGGTTCGATTGCAGCCAGGACATTGGTATGCACTTCCACAAAGTCCACAACTTTTCAAGCAGCTTTTAATGGTTGCCGGCATGGAACGTTACTACCAAATTGCACGTTGCTACCGCGACGAGGATTTCCGTAAAGATCGTCAACCGGAATTCACCCAGCTCGATATTGAAATGAGCTTCGTTGAACAAGAAGACATCATCGAAGTTGGCGAAGCAATTGTTCGCAATCTTTGGCAAGGAACAATTGGCCACAAGATCGGTGATATCCCTCGCATGACTTATTTCGAAGCGATGGCTAGATACGGTTCAGATAAGCCTGATCTTCGCTTTGATATTGAACTTGTTGATTGCACAACTTATTTTGCAAATACAGAATTTAGAGTTTTCCAAAATGAATACGTTGGCGCTGTGGTTATGCCAGGTGGGGCCGATCAACCACGTCGCGCATTTGACGCATGGCAAGAATGGGCTAAACAACGTGGGGCCAAAGGTTTGGCATATGTCACCTTTGAACTTGATGGAACTCTTGGCGGCCCCGTTGCAAAGAATCTTTCTGAATCTGAACGTGCTGGACTTGCTGCTCAACTTTCTGCAAAACCTGGTGATTGTGCTTTCTTTGGTGCAGGTGCTAAATCAGCAACTCAACAATTACTGGGTGCTGTTCGTCAGGAAGTAGGCGAACGATGCGGTCTAATCAATGAGGATGAATGGTCATTCCTTTGGATCGTCGATGCACCGATGTTTGAACTAACTGATGATGGCACTTGGACTGCAGTTCACCATCCATTCACATCGCCAAATTCTGAATGGATTGATCGCTTCGAAGAATCACCTGGAGAAGCACTTGCTTGGGCTTACGACATTGTTTGTAATGGCAATGAAATTGGTGGCGGTTCAATTCGTATTCACCGAAGTGATGTTCAAGAGCGCGTATTTAGAACTCTAGGTCTTTCCGATGAAGAAGCCAAAGACAAGTTTGGATTCTTGCTTGAAGCGTTTGCTTACGGTCCACCACCTCATGGTGGTATTGCATTTGGTTGGGATCGCATTTGCATGTTGCTAGCTGGCGCACCAAGTCTTCGTGACGTAATTGCATTTCCAAAAACTGGTGCAGGCTTTGATCCACTAACGAGCGCGCCAACACCAATTACTACACAACAGCGTGCGGAAGCTGGCATCGACGCTGATCCATTTGCAAAAGACGAGCAATAAATTGTCTGGCTCCTTATTTGATCAAGAAGGGGCGAGCGCGCCACTTGCAGTAAGAATGCGTCCGCGCACACTTGCTGAATTTGTTGGACAGAATCATGCATTAAACCCAGGCGGACCACTTCAACGTCTGCTTTCAGATACTGGAACAGATTCTAAGAACTCTGTAATTCTTTGGGGTCCGCCAGGAACAGGTAAAACGACAATTGCGCAGTTAATTGCCAAGGCAGGTAATTCAAAGTTTGTAGAACTATCAGCAGTCACAGCCGGCGTTAAAGATGTTCGCGATGTAATTTCGTCAGCTAGCGAGAATAGATCGCTTTACGGAGCACAGACTGTTTTATTCGTAGATGAAGTTCACAGATTTAATAAAGCTCAGCAGGATGCATTATTGCCAGGTGTTGAAAGTGGAGCAGTAACACTTGTTGCAGCGACAACTGAGAACCCATCATTTTCGGTTATCGCTCCGCTGCTATCGCGCTCACTTTTAATAACTCTTACAAGCCTCACAGATGATGACCTTTCAGCTCTCATCGAACGTGCATTAACTGATCCACGAGGACTTAATCAGAAAGTGACTATCAGTTCTGATGCTAAAGCTGGATTAATTCGTTTAGCTGGCGGCGATGCAAGGAGAGCATTAACGATTCTGGAAGCTGCAGCAGCTGTTTGCCAGGCAGATGGCTCAACTGAAATTTCCATCGAACATTTAGCTACAGCAAGTGATCATCACGTCATTCGTTATGATCGCGCTGGCGACCAACATTATGACGTGATCAGTGCGTTCATTAAAAGTATTAGAGGATCAGATGTTGACGCTGCGCTGCACTATTTGGCCAGAATGATTGAAGCTGGGGAAGATCCACGTTTCATAGCAAGACGTCTAATGATCTCAGCAAGTGAAGACATAGGTCTGGCAGATCCAACTGCTTTGCAGACTGCAGTTGCTGCAGCACAGACGGTTGCCTTAATTGGTTTTCCAGAAGCAAGAATCACTTTGTCGCAGGCGACAATTCAACTTTGTTTAGCGCCAAAATCTAATTCAGCTTATTTAGCAATAGATGCCGCCATTGCCGACTTGAATTCAGGCAACATCAGTGAGGTTCCAGCGCCACTTCGCGATAGTCATTACGCCAGGTCTGGTTCACTAGGTCATGGCGTTGACTATCAATACCCACATGATGTTCCAGAAGGTATCGCTTCTCAGCAATACCTTCCTGATGCGATCGCCAATGCCCGCTATTACATTCCAGTTGAGCGTGGTCAAGAGGCAAATTTGGCAAAAGTCTGGACCAAGATTCGCCAAATACTAGGGCGTAAGTAACTAAATTTAAATTGATTCGTTAGGGTTGTATTTCAACTATCTAGCGAGCAGGTGCAAAAGTGGAATCCGCTGACATTCGCCAACGGTTCTTGGATTATTTCCAATCCAACAAACACACAGTTGTGCCCAGTGCCTCATTATTACTGGATGATCCAACACTGCTTTTTGTTAACGCAGGAATGGTTCCATTCAAGCCATACTTCCTAGGTGAAGCTCCACCACCTTATCCGCGTGCCACCAGTGTTCAAAAAGTTGTTAGAACTTTAGACATTGAAGAAGTTGGCAAAACAACAAGACACGCATCCTTTTTCCAGATGTGTGGAAACTTTTCTTTTGGTGATTATTTCAAAGAAGAAGCAATTCCATTTGCTTGGGAATTATTAACTAAGCCAGTTTCAGATGGCGGTTATGGCTTCCCAG
>JBDLPR010000125.1:0-2654 GCA_039800985.1 Actinomycetota bacterium
TTCACTTGTTCGCTCCGATCAATTTCTCAACGTACTTAGCCATCACATCAACTTCAAGGTTTACTTTGTCCCCCACTTGGCGAATGCCAAGGGTGGTTTTAGCAAGTGTTTCAGGGATTAGCGAAACTGTAAAAACTTGGGAATCAACACTTGCAACTGTTAGTGAAGTCCCATCGACAGTAATACTGCCTTTTTCGACGATGTATTTAAGTAAGTCTTTTGGTGGGGCGATGGTAACAACTTCCCAGTTATCTGAAACTTCGCGCTTGGTGATTTCACCCATGCCATCAACGTGGCCTTGAACCATGTGACCACCAAGGCGGGTTGCCATTGTCACTGGACGCTCTAAATTAACTTTTGAACCAGCTTCTAGAGTTCCAAGAGTTGAACGGTTCAAGGTTTCTTGCATTACATCTGCAGTAAATCCATTATTCGTTTTTGAAGTAACAGTTAGACAAACACCGTTAACAGCAATTGAGTCACCAATTTTTGAATCGCTAACAACAAGCGGACCATTTATTTCTAGGCGCACTGAATCACCAAGGTTGGTCAGAGCCGCTACTTGGCCTAGCTCTTCGACAATTCCGGTGAACAAATGATTACCAATCAGTGTTGAAATGGATTAATACATCTAATCCAACACGATTAACCTCTGTTTTAGAAATTCGATGAGCATTCTCAAGTGAAGATATGCCTAAATCACCAATTGCACTAAGGCCACTACCCAGAATCACTGGGGCTTGGTACCAATAAACCTCATTTATTAATTTGCCCTGCCAAGCAGATTTTGCAATTCCAGCACCAGCTTCAATCAAGACTCGGTGAACACCGAATTCTTCCCATAGGCGAACTAGCACGTCTTTTAGGTCACCTTTTAAGTGAAGTGCTGGTTTTTCACTAGAAAATAATTTTGCACTCGAAGGAACATCCCTACTGCCAACAATTACGCGAAGAGGTTGGTTTTTCATTTGCATTTCGCGAACAGTTAGTTGCGGATCATCGATTAATGCCGTTCCCGTTCCAGTAACAATTGCGCCAACTGTTGACCTAAGCCACTGAACGTCACTTTTTGCTTCTGGCCCAGTTATTGAAAGTGGCTTGCCATCATTTGCTGCAATAAAACCATCTTGGGTGGTTGCAATTTTCCAAACAACCCATGGTCTTCCATGCTTATGGGCATAGTTCCAAGATTTGTTTAATTCCACACATTCTTTTTCAAGAATGCCAAATTCAACATCAACATCGTGTTGATATAAATACTCAAGGCCGCCAGACATTTTTTTGTTTGGATCAAGTTGACCAATAACAACTCGTCTAATCCCAGCTTCGACAATTGCCTGTGAGCAAGGACCTTGTTTGCCAGTTGCATTACATGGTTCAAGGGTCGTGTAAAGAGTTAATCCGTTGGCGCTTTCAACTTTGCTAATTGCATCAACTTCGGCGTGCACAGTTCCTGAACCTTGATGAAATCCGGTTGCGACAATTTGATGTTGGTCATTTACGAGCACTGCCCCAACGCGCGGATTCACATCCTGGGCTAATTCAATTTGCTGCGCAGCATTAATGGCTGCTTGCATGAAATCGTCAGATGACGCAGGCATTAGTGTTTGCACCACCACGAATTATTCGTGGCATCTTGGGCAAGATTTCTTAAATTATCAATGGCTGCTTTTCGATCTGCGGTGTTATAGACAGCAGAGCCTGCAACAAATGTGTCTGCACCAGCTTCGGCGCAAGCTTCAATTGTGCTTGGTGAAACACCGCCATCAACTTGAAGCCAAATATCTAAATCAAGATTTTTAATAACTTCTCGAGCACGCTTAACTTTTGGTAATTGATCTGACATAAATGACTGACCACCAAAACCAGGTTCAACTGTCATAATCAAAACCATGTCTAGGTGGGCGAACAAATCTTCGTAGTCTTCTAGTTTTGTACCTGGCTTAACTGCCATGCCTGCACGCGCGCCAGCTTTTCTAATGTCACTTGCGACCTGTATTGGATTCTTAGCTGCTTCAACATGGAAGGTAACGCTCTTTGCGCCAGCTTCGGCATAACCAGGTGCAAAGCGATCTGCATCGCTAATCATTAAGTGGCAATCAATTGGTGTGCTGACTTTGCCAACTAAAGCATTAACAACTGGAAGGCCAAAAGTTAGATTTGGAACAAAGTGGTTATCCATGATGTCCACATGTAACCAATCAGCATTTGGCGCAACGTCTTCACATTCATCGACTAAATGACCGAAATCTGCCGACAAAATACTTGGCGAAATGCGTAAACCCACAGATGTAGCCTACTTACCGTTTGGCAAGGAGCGCCAAAAACATTCCATCTGTTTCATGAACCATTGGGTTTAGCCGAAGTGTCATGGTGCCTTCTGGCAGGTTTAACTCTGGCAGCACAGGTGAAATATCTTGAAGACCGAAATCTGGATGCTTTTTCAAAAAGTCATTGACCACAGCATCGGTTTCAGCGATATGCGGTGAACATGTTGCATATCCAATTACCCCACCTGACTTAACAAGCGTGGCAGCTTTGGCGAGTAATTCGGTTTGTAGTTTGGTTAGCGGTGGAATATCACTTGGTTGCTTTCGCCACCTAGCTTCTGGTCGGCGACGAAGGGCACCAAGTCCAGTGCAGGGTGCATCAAC
>JBDLPR010000126.1:0-2693 GCA_039800985.1 Actinomycetota bacterium
ACTTAGAAAAAGGCCGAGTAGTAATTTTTGGTGCTGGTCTTGGCGCACCGTTCTTTAGTACTGACTCTTGTGCTGCGCAGCGAGCCCTTGAAATTGGCGCGCAAGTTGTTTTGATGGCAAAGGGTGTAGACGGGGTTTATGACAGTGATCCTCGCACAAACCCAAATGCGAAGTTCTACGAGACTCTTTCACATGACGAAGTGCTTGCCCAAAATCTCAAAGTTGCTGATGCAACCGCAATCAGCCTTTGCCGCGATAACAAACTGCCAATTGTCGTTTTCAACTTATTAGTCGATGGCAACATTGCCCGCGCGGTTCGTGGCCAGCGAATCGGCACATTAGTTTCAACCAATTAACGATTCGAGGAATAGCCGTGATTGAAAATATTTTGAAAGATGCCCAAGAAAAGATGGATAAGGCAATCGAAGTTGCTCGTGAAGAATTTACAACTATCCGTGCTGGCCGGGCATCAGCTGCAATTTTTTCAAAGATCACTGTTGAGTACTACGGTCAACAAACACCGCTTCAGCAAGTTGCTTCAATCCAAACTCCAGAAGCCAGAACTGCAGTAGTAACACCGTTTGATAAAAGTGCTCTTGGCGCAATTGAACGTGCGATCCGTGATTCTGATTTAGGTGTTAACCCATCAAACGATGGCGTGGTTATTCGTGTACCGTTCCCACAACTAACTGAAGAACGCCGTAAAGAATTCATCAAAGTTGCTAAAGCTAAAGCTGAAGATGCACGTGTTTCTCTTCGCAACATTCGTCGAAGTGCAAAAGAAGCTTTAGAAAAACTAAGTAAAGATGGCACTGCAGGTAAAGATGATGTGGTGCGCGCTGAAAAATCACTTGAAGATATCACTGCAAAATCAGTAACCCACATCGATGAAATGCTTAAGCACAAAGAAGTCGAATTACTTGAGGTTTAATTAATGACTACACCTGATTACGGTCGGGCAGGTCGAAACTTGCCAGCAGCAATTGCCGTTGGCGTTGGACTATTAGCTCTAGTTACAGTCGCGCTTTTTGTTGATCAACTAATTTTTGCCCTGTTAGCTGCGGTCGTTGCAATCCTTGGCGTTCGTGAACTCACAAATGCCACAGTTATTGGTCTTTCTAGCCGAATGGCAACTTTATTAAAAGTTTGTGCGCCAGTTATTGTCATTCTTGCCGCAAGTGGAAGTGCCAGTGATGTGCTGTTTGCTTACGTCGCAAGCGTGATTGCCGTTTTGTCGCTTCGTTTACTAGATGGCCAAGAGGCTTACGTCCACCATGTCACTAGATCTATTTTTGTTTTAACTTATGTTCCGCTGCTAATTAGCTTCGCTGTTTTACTAAGTGCCCAATCAAACGGTGCATGGAAAGTTATGGCATTTATTTTGCTTACGACAGCAACTGACCTCGGGGCTTATATCGCTGGCGTTCTTTTTGGTAAAACCCCCATGGCACCGAAAATTTCACCAAAGAAAACCTGGGAAGGTTTTGCTGGAGCATTTGTTCTTCAGATGATTACTGGCGCAACTTTGTGGGTTGTTGTTTTTGACCAGTCATGGATATCTGGCGCAATTGTTGGTGTGGTAATGCTTTTTGCAGCAACCGTTGGCGACTTAATCGAATCAATGATTAAGCGCGATCTTGGCATTAAAGATATGAGCTCGTTCTTGCCTGGACACGGTGGGGTAATGGATCGCCTTGATTCGCTCTTGATCAATGCATTCTTCGCATGGGTGCTTTTCAACTTATTCTTATAGCGGATAAATTCGCGATTAATTAAAGATTCAACGTAGGCTTGAACTTATGCCAGCCCCAGGTGAATTAATCATGGTCGAACCTAAACGACCAAAACCACCCATTCACTGGTCAGATTTAACAGTTGAACAGCGCAAAGAAAAAGTTAAAGAGCTGGGTTTACCAGCATTTCGAGCTGATCAAATTTCCCGTCAATGGTTTAGCCGTCTCTCTGATGCTCCGGAAACCTGGACAGATATTCCAGCTGAACTTCGTGACCAAGTTAAAGAAAAACTTTTTCCGCTATTAATGACTTCAGTGAAATCACTTGCTTGCGATAACGGCACAACCGTTAAACAGGTGTGGAAATTATTTGATGGTGTTCTGGTCGAAAGTGTTTTGATGCGCTATCCAGAACGTGTGACGATGTGTATTTCTTCGCAAGTTGGTTGCGGCATGAACTGCCCGTTCTGCGCAACTGGGCAGGGCGGACTTACTCGCAATCTTTCTACAGCAGAAATTGTTGAACAAGTTTTAGCTGGCGCTCGCGATCTAGCAGCAGGAAAAATTGAAGGCGGCGTTGGCCGAGTAAACAATTTAGTTTTTATGGGCATGGGCGAGCCAATGGCAAATTACAACGCAGTGATGGGAGCAATTCGTCGCCTAACTGATGATGCGCCAGCTGGACTTGGAATGTCAGCGCGCGGAATAACCGTTTCAACAGTTGGGCTTGTTCCACGGATCAAGCAGCTGGCTACTGAAGGTTTGCCACTCACGTTGGCAATTTCACTGCATGCGCCAGATGATGAATTGCGCGACACCTTGGTGCCGATCAACACTCGCTACAAAGTTGACGAAGTTCTTGATGCGGCATGGAATTACGCAGACAAAACGGGACGTCGTGTATCAATCGAATATGCACTCATTCGAGATATTAATGATCACGCGTGGCGTGCAGATTTG
>JBDLPR010000127.1:0-2802 GCA_039800985.1 Actinomycetota bacterium
CACCTGCAAAGTACGGTCGCGAGAGCCGTTTCTATGGATCACACACAGGTGCTGCTTGGTTAGTGCTTTTCATGATCTTCAATGTGATCTGGACATTATTTTTATACCGCGGCGCTCAATATGCAGTTGCACTTGAAAAGGGAACTAACAATTTCCCATTCATGAATGGTGGAGCTTTTGCTTCTGAAGCTGTTGGCAACTTATTACAACCACTTGGTTTAGAGACAAATGAATGGCTAGAGACTATTGGTCTTTGGCTAAACATTGGTGTGATTCTTGGATTTATGGTGCTGGCTCTTCATAGCAAGCACCTACACATTGGTGCTGCGCCACTTAACGTTTTATTTAGCCGTCGCCCAAATGCACTGGGTGAATTACTTCCGCTTTATGTTGGAAAAGAATTACTTAACTTTGAAGATCCGGCTGATGAGGCAACATTCGGTCGCGGAAAAATTGAAGATTTCACCTGGAAAGGCAATCTAGATTTCCTAAGTTGCACTGAATGTGGTCGTTGCCAAAGCCAATGTCCTGCATGGAATACCGGGAAACCACTTTCACCAAAACTTATGATGATGGATCTTCGCGATCATTTATTCGCTAAAGCTCCTTACATCCTTGCTGGGCAAGACGCAGCTGCTCATGAAAAACTAAGTGACGCGGATAAGGCAGAAGCAGCTCGCCCACTTGTTGGTTCAAGAATTGATGATCCGTTTTATGCAACAGATGGTTATGACGAAAAAGGGCATCGCAGCCATGAAGGTGCAGTAATTGATTACGATGCACTTTGGTCTTGCACATCTTGTGGTGCGTGCGTTCAACAATGTCCAGTAGATATCGAACATATTGATCACTTCATGGATATGCGCCGCAATCAAGTTCTAATTGAATCGCAATTCCCCGCTGAACTAAGTGGCCTATTTAAGAATCTTGAAACTAAGGGCAATCCATGGGGTATGAACCAAAATGGTCGCACAGCATGGATTGAAGAAGTTCAATTCCCCGTTCGAGTATTTGGCATGGAAGGTGAAGACAAGATTCCTGCCGATGTTGAATACCTATTCTGGGTTGGCTGTGCTGGTGCATATGATGATCGAGCAAAGCGCACAACAAAAGCAGTGGCAGAACTTCTGCACACCGCTGGGATTAACTTCATGGTTCTAGGTGAAGGTGAAACTTGTACTGGTGATCCTGCACGACGTGCCGGAAATGAATTCTTATTCCAAATGCAAGCACAACAAAACGTTGAAGTGCTCAACGAAGTTGGCGCAAAGAAAATAGTTGTTACTTGTCCGCATTGCATGAACACAATTGCTCGTGAATACCCACAACTTGGTGGTAATTATGACGTTGTTCACCATACTCAATTACTAAATGAATTAGTAAGTTCTGGACGGTTAACCATGCTTACTGCAGATGATGAAACTGTTACTTATCACGATCCTTGTTACCTAGGTCGTCACAACAAGATCTACATGCCACCACGTGAACTATTAACAAATGTCCCAGGCGTGAATTTAGTTGAAATGGATCGCAGTAAAGAAACTTCATTCTGTTGTGGTGCAGGTGGCGGTCGCATGTGGCTTGAAGAAAACATCGGAACTCGCATTAACCAAAATCGTGGAGATGAAGCTTTGGCAACCGGTGCCAGCAAGATTGCTGTTGCTTGTCCGTTTTGTTCAGTAATGCTTAACGATGCAGTTACAGTTCGTAGCCAAGAACAAGGCGTTGAATCACCAGCTGAAGTAGTTGATGTGGCGACGCTTTTGCTATCGCGCGTTCAAAAATAATTACTTGATATTTGTTTTGTGAAAATTCAAGTGTGAACGACTTGGTGTTGGGCCGCGCTGTCCGTGATAACGAGAACCGTAAACACTTGAGCCATAAGGATGTTCTGATTCAGAAGTCATTCTGAAGAAACAAACCTGACCGATTTTCATGCCTGGGTAAAGCAAAATCGGAAGCGTTGCTACGTTTGCAAGTTCAAGTGTTACGTGACCAGAGAAACCTGGATCAATAAAGCCTGCAGTTGAGTGGGTTAATAGACCAAGTCGTCCAAGACTTGATTTACCTTCTAAGCGAGCTGCGATGTCATTTGGAAGTGTTACAACTTCATAGGTGCTACCAAGCACGAATTCACCCGGATGCAGAACAAATGGTTCATCACCAACAGTTGCAACCTCGCGAGTTAGTTCCGCTTGTTCAGTAGATGGATCGATGTGCGGGTAGCGATGGTTTTCAAATACGCGAAAGAAGCGATCCAAGCGCACATCAATACTTGATGGCTGAACCATTGCTACGTCGTATGGTTCCATGCCAACGCGGCCAGATCCGATTTCGGCTTTAATGTCTTTGTCTGAAAGCAACACAGGAAAATGTTACCCGAGCACACTTTGCAAGACCTTTGGGGAGCAGAAATTTCACTGATTACTATTAACTTATGAGATTTACCCGCCTTATTTCGGCAATAGTTTTGGCTCTTGCTAGTTCTTTTTTCATTGCAACTTCAGCAAGTGCCCATACCGATTTGGTGAACACATCACCTCTCGACGGTGCTGAAATCGATGTTGCCCCCGCAGTTATTTCCCTAACTTTTTCAGAACCAGTTCTGGAAGTTGGTACAGCAATTGTGCTTAACCAAGCCGATGGAACCGAAGTTGAATTAGGGGATTTAACTTTTGAAGGCGCAACGGTATCGGCAGTCGCGCCAGCTGATTTGATGCCCGGTGAATACACCGTTACTTGGCGAGCAGCAGCAGATGATGGACACGTTCAAACTGGAGAGTTTGGATTCACGTTCAATGG
>JBDLPR010000128.1:0-3330 GCA_039800985.1 Actinomycetota bacterium
GACCTAGTCATAGTCGGGCTCTGTCCAATTGAGCTACAGAGGCACCCCGAAAGGTTTTTACATCCAAATTGCTAATTAATTAATAAAGGAATTTTTCTGTGGATAATTTTTTTATGTGGAAAGAAATGATTTCTCTTGACTTGTCTAATTAATTAAGTGAGAATCAAATCAGTCATAGTCGGATTTAGTCCAACAAACAACCCTCGCAATTGCGAGGGTTGTTTGTTTCAGTTTCTATTCATTCCAGCGAGGACTTGTGCTCTTCGGTGGATTTAACTTTTCTTTAACAACAATGATTCCTGGCTGTTTAAGTGAAAGCGCTTCACCCAAATCTTCAATCGTGGTTTCAGTAAATGAAAGACCAAACGATTGCGCTAACACAGCCCAGTCTGGTGAGACTAAATCAACACCACGTTCAGGGTGACCCATCACAATCTGGTCGTAGCGAAGCATTCCGTAGCCACCATCATCAACGATTAAAAGTGTGTAAGGAAGATTTTCTTGAACAATTGTTGCAAGTTCACCTAATGCGAAGGCAACGCCACCATCACCACAAACAGCAAGGGTTCTAACTCCAGAAGCAGCTGGACCAATTGCTGCTGGTAAACCAAAACCTAAAGTTCCCCAGCCAACTGGATAAACCAAACGACGCGGACGTGGTTGATCTGCATAAACACCAGTCCAGTAACCCGCAACTGCCATATCGCAAACAACTACGCCATCTTCTGGCCAATGTTTTTCAATAGTTCGTACAAGTGCCGTACCGCGCTTGGATTTTTCATCTACTTCAAGGCGTGCGCGAACTCTTGTATTTAGCGCTGAAACATCTGTCCAGTTTTCTTGTGGTTTGGTGTCAGCAACTAAAGTGCGAGCCACCTTATTAATGTCATTTGCAACTATTACTGCATCTGCATTCACGTTTCGCAAAACAAAATCTGGATTTGCATCAACAATCACAATTTTGGCTGGCCATTTAATGGTCCAGTTCTTTGTGTTCATTCCATCAAGTTGGCTACCAAATACAACTAGTGCATCAGCATCTGCGAAAACTTCTTCCACTTCAGGTTCATGAATTGGCACCTTTACGGAAAAAGGTGAGTTTGCGGCAATACCTCGACCGGCAAATGAAGTAAGAATTGGTGCATTCCAGTGAGCAGCTAATTCAGCAATTCCTTCACTGCCTTCAGTTGCGCCACCGCCAGCCCAGATCACAATCTTCTTTGCATCAGTTAGGGCAGCAAGAGTTGAAGCTGTATTTATATCTATTACTTCTTGGCCAATTTCAAGTTTTGGTAATTCGCCTGTGAATGGTTGGCCAAGCACATCAGCTGGGATTCCTAAGTAACCAGCGCCAGCTGGTGCGCGCAATAAATCTCGAATCATTTCAGCACAAACATCAACAGCAGTAATGCCATCTTCAACACTGATGGCCATAGCTACACCATGAAGTTTTTTAGCTAGCGGAGCAAAAAGTGCTGCTTGATCATCCATTTCATGAAGTAACCCACGTGAGCCATTCTTACCGCGCTTAGCAATCGGCGCCTCAGAAGAAATAACAAATATCGGCGAACCAGAAATTGCCGCTTCACCGAATGCACCAAGAGTGTTTGCCGCACCTGGGCCCGTTGTGGTTAGTGCAACAGCAAGGTTTCCGGTTGTTCGGGCAAGCCCATCAGCGGCGTAAGCAGTTGTCTGTTCATGACGGACACCAATTATTTGCGGCCTGTTGTTGCCAAGTGCATCCCAGAAAGCCAAATTGTGCACACCTGGAATACCAAATGTGACGCGAATCCCAGCTTGCCAAAGCAGATCAAGGATAGCCCCGGCGACGGTTTGTTGATTTTTGGTGACAGACTGAGACATATAAATACTCTAGCGTTCATTCTTTAGATTGAATTTTTGGATTGAGAAAGTTTAGGTAATGGCAAATCTTCCTGAGCAAGTAGACGTTGTAGTCATCGGTGGCGGCGTAATGGGTGCATCTGCTGCATTCCACTTGGCAGAAGCCGGCGTAAGTGTTCTATTAGTTGAAAAAAGTGAATTTGCTAGTGGTTCTACTTCAAAAGCTGCTGGCGGAGTTCGCGCAAACTTCTCAGATGAGCTAAACATTCAAATGGGTGCCAGATCACTAGATTTGCTTGCCGACTTCAATAATCGCCCTGGTCAAGAAATTGATCTGCACCGTCCAGGTTATTTATTTGCTTTAACTAACCAGGAAGATGTGAAAACATTTGAGCGTTCAACTGAATTGCACAAGCAATTCGGCGTTGAATCAAGAATGCTCACTCCAAAAGAAGCGAACTCAATAAGCCCACTTTTAAATGTTGATGACGTATTAGCGGCATCTTTCACTCCAAATGATGGTCACTGCACTCCAGAATCAGTTGTGATGGGTTACATCTCAGGTGCTCGCCGTCATAGCGCAGTTTGCTTAAACAATGTTGAGGCAACTGGAATCACTGTTAATGGTGGCGAAATAGTGAGCGTTACAACTTCAGCTGGAACGGTTAAAACCAGCACTGTGATTAACTGTGCGGGTGCTTGGTCACCACAAATTGGTGCGCATGTTGGATTAGATCTACCGGTAACCCCATACCGTCGCGAACTATTAATCACTGAGCCACTGGGGGATGAATTCAACGATCTTCCAGCATCAATGCCAATGACAATTGATTATTCAACTTCGCTTTACTGGCATCGTGAAGGAAAAGGTTTATTGATGGGCTTTTCCGATAAAACTGTTGGACCAGGTTTTGACTTCAGCCGCGATCCAAAGTTCCCAGAAAAATTGGGTGAACTTGCTTATGAGCGTGCGCCACGTCTGCTTGATGTTGGAGTTGGTTCTGGCTGGTCAGGCCTTTATGAAGTGACTCCAGATCACAATGCATTACTTGGTGAATGGTCTGGTGTTTCAAGAATGCTTTACGCAACCGGATTTAGTGGACATGGTTTCTTAGAAGGTCCAGCGATCGGTGAAATTTTGCGCGATCTCTATTTAGGCAAAACACCATTTGTAGATATTTCACCGCTAAACGTTGATCGTTTTTCAAATGGCGGAGAACTTCGACCAGAAAAGAATATTGTTTAGTGGTATTAGTTCCTGCTTGGCTAAAACCTTCTAAAACTGTTCCCCATGCTCCGTGGAGTGCTCACGGATCAATGTGGAAAGCCAAGCCAAAAACATACTTTATGTTGCTGCTTGGCTTGTGGCTTTTTGGCACAGGTGAGGCAGCATTAGTTGCCGCAAATGCCGGACAGTCGCCATGGGTTGTTTTTGCTGAGGGCTTATCTATCCAAACAGGTTTATCAATTGGTTGGTCAACTGCATTA
>JBDLPR010000129.1:0-21631 GCA_039800985.1 Actinomycetota bacterium
TGACATGCGCATTGTTTTATTTGGCGATTCAGATAACCGAACCAAGATTTCATAATCGGTAATGGTTAGGCCAAATTCTTCTTGCAATTCTCGACTAAGTAGTTCAGGTAGCACATTGGCTGCCGTAATCCAGGAACGCCAATGAACCTGTTGGTCCTTAGTTAGCCATTTAGTCACAAATGATATTTTAGACGATTAATTGAAAATTGAACTAATCGCAAAATGGGGAACTTAGCGTTCCCAGATTTTGATTCCACCCAAAATACCTGCGGTATTTTCAACGATAGTCACATTGGGTCCAAGATCTTGCCCGACTAGATGTCTAGCGTTACCGCCACCGATAAAGATGTGGTCAAAAAAGAGAAAAGAATCAAAAGCGACGATGGCTTTTTTAACTCGGCCAATCCAGCGGTCTTTGCCCACGTCTTTTCGGGCAGCATTTCCAATTTGTTCTTCAAAAGTGTCGCCCTTACGAAACGGGGCATGGCCAAGTTCGAGGTGCGGGATCAGTTTGCCGTTATAAAAAAGTGCTGCGCCACAGCCAGTTCCCAGGGTCATCACAAATTCCATACCCTTACCTTCAATGACCGCGCTACCTTGAACGTCAGCATCGTTGGCAACTCGAACGGGAACATTAAAGGCATCTTTGATCGCTGTTGCTAAATCGAAGTTATGCCAAGCTGCAACTAGAACTGGATCAACCTCACCTTCAAGAGTGCTTTTGCTAAGTGAAGGAATATTGGTAACTAGGCCATCTCGAACAAGGCCGGGAAACCCAACGGACATTCGCTGGTAGCCAGATAGTGCGGCTGTTAATTCTTTAAGCGCTTCGATAAGTCTTGGTGGTGGACAAGGATAAGGAGTATCAATTTTTAGCCGCTCAGAAATCATCTCGCCTTTGGCATCAAGTAGGGCGCACTTCATGCCAGAGCCACCGATGTCAACAGAAAGTGTCACTACATCTGCTGGAAAATCATGTTCAGCCACGATTACACCTTAGTTAAGATCTCTGCGCCGTTTTCAGTAACCACCAATGTGTGCTCAAACTGGGCACTTCGCAGGCGGTCTTTGGTAACAACTGTCCAATTATCTTTCCACATATCCCACTTATGTGTGCCAAGAGTAAGCATCGGTTCGATTGTGAAAGTCATGCCAACTTCCATGATGGTGTTGAACTCATCGGTGTCATAGTGGGGGATGATTAGGCCGGTGTGAAATGTTGTGCCAACACCATGGCCAGTGAAATCACGAACCACACCGTATCCAAAGCGCTTGGCATAAGACTCGATCACTCGACCAATTACATTTATTGGTCGACCTGGCTGCACAGCAGCAATCGCTCTTGTCAAAGATTCTTCAGTTCGCTCAACTAGCAATCTTGATTCTTCATCAACTTCGCCAGCTAGGAATGTGGCATTGGTATCGCCGTGAACACCATGGATAAAAGCTGTGATGTCGATGTTGCAAATATCGCCATCTTGAACAACCGTTGAATCTGGAATGCCATGGCAAATCACTTCGTTCAAACTTGAACAAAGAGATTTAGGAAATCCGCGGTATCCCAAAGTCGAAGGATAAGCACCATGGTCACAAACGTATTCATGACCAATTCGATCTAGTTCATCTGTGGTGATTCCAGGTTTAACGTGTTTGCCAACTTCAATTAGCGCGCCAGCTGCAATGCGACCGGCAATTCGCATTTTTTCAATAGTTTCTGAATCTCTGATATCTGAGTCAGTGGCTTTTGTTGGCGCTTTTTTGCCAACATATTCTGGGCGCAAAATAGTTGGTGGCACTTGGCGCATTGGTGAAATCACGCCGGCAGTTAAATTGCCCACAGTAGATTTTCCAGAAGTTGATGACATTAGATTTAAAGTTTAAAGCAAAATACAAAGGCCTCGAGTTTTCACTCGAGGCCTTTGCTATAGAGCAAGGGGGAAACTTACTTCTTCTTTGCAGCCTTGCGCTTAGCAGGCTTGCGCTTAGCAGCCTTCTTTGCTGGAGCAGCAGCAACTGCAGCTTTCTTTGCCTTGCGCTTAGCAGGCTTGCGCTTAGCAGCCTTCTTTGCTGGAGCAGCAGCTTTCTTAGCAGCTTTGCGCTTAGCAGGCTTGCGCTTAGCAGCCTTCTTAGCAGTGCTCTTCTTAGCAGCTGGCTTGCGCTTAGCAGCCTTCTTTGCTGCTGGCTTACGCTTAGCAGCCTTCTTAGCTGGAGCTTTCTTAGCTGCAGCCTTACGTGCTGTGGTCTTCTTGGCAGCCACAGGTCCTCCTCGAGGTAAGACCCTCGGACTTCCCGAAGGTTCATTAATAAAGGTTGCCAGATAAAACATGTGATATGCACGTTTATACGCACATTTTTGCGCAGCGTGTCGAAATTAATTTTTTGCAAAATTTTGCGAATTTTTTAAAAAAAATGATCGATATATCGATAAAAAATTAAAAATATTAAGCAAATATATGCGCAATATTCCCTTTATTTACAAGTATTTTTCTAATTTTTGCGTTTTTGCATCAAATATTTTTATTTTTCACTTCGAAACAGGTGTTACTTGTGTTGTTTAGAAAAAATAAAAAAAATTTTGAAAAATTTTCAATATTTTTGAAAAAAATTGCAAAAAATGACCCAACTTTGCAATTTTTTAGCCAGTTGTTCCTGGCTGCGATTTATTCGTATGAGTGAGCTAGGTCAGGGTAGGCGCCACTTGCTACATCGGCTGCCCAAGCTTTACTTGCATCACTGATAACCGCATTGAGGTTTGCATACTGCTTAACAAACTTTGCTGGCTTGCCTTTGGTTAAACCAAGTAAGTCTTGCCAAACAATTACTTGCGCATCAGTATTTGGCCCAGCCCCGATACCAATTGTTGGAATGCTAATTGCATTTGTGATTTGGGTTGCAAGTTCGTGTGGCATAACTTCAAGCACAATTGCAAACGCGCCAGATGCTTCAAGCGCTTTTGCATCTGCCAAAATCTGTGCGCCAGATTCACCGCGACCCTGGACGCGGTAGCCACCCATTTGGTGAACCGATTGCGGGGTTAAACCAATATGTCCCATAACTGGAACACCAGACTTCGTTAGCAATTCAACAGTGGGGGCTATGTGGCTGCCACCTTCAAGTTTTACTCCATGCGCATTGCCTTCTTTTAGAAAGCGCATTGCTGTTGAGAGCGCTTGATCAGGGGATTCTTGGTAACTGCCAAATGGAAGGTCGGCAACAACCATGGCTCGTTTACTTCCGCGCTCAACACCTGCAACGAGTGGAATTAGGTGATCACTAGTTACTGGAATTGTTGAATCAAATCCGTAAACTACCATCGCAGCAGAATCGCCAACTAACAAAACTGGGTAACCTGCGTCATCAAAAATGCCTGCTGTGATCGCATCGTAAGTTGTGATCATTGGCCATTTTTCACCACGAGTTTTTGCGGCAAATAAATCACTGGTTGTGATTCGGCGCGATTGTTTTCCGCCATAGAGCGGCTCAGTAGACATAGTTCATTAACTCCGATCTCAAGGCCCATAACGGGTCCCTGGATACTTATGACTTAACTATTGCACAACTTTTATGATTCGCGCCATTTGTTTGTCATCGGCAGGCGCCTTTCACGTCCAAAAGCCTTAATTGAAACTTTTGGACCTGGTGGATACTGGCGGCGTTTGTATTCGGCGCGGTCAGTTAATTGCAAAGTCTTGATGACTTCTTCACGTGGGAAGCCCATCGCAATGATTTCTTCACTGCTTCGATCAAATTCGACATACTGAAGCAATATCGCATCAAGTAATTTATAATCCGGAAGTGAATCAGAGTCTTTTTGACCAGGACGAAGTTCAGCACTTGGTGCTTTGGTAATTGAATCTTCTGGAATTGGGGGATTCTTACCTTCAAGTTTTGCTTTTTCATTTCGCCATTTAGCAAGGCCCCAAACATCCACCTTTGGCACATCTTTAATTGGCGCAAACCCGCCAACCGCATCGCCATAGATCGTTGAGTAACCAACTGAAAGTTCACTCTTATTTCCCGTAGCTAGAACTAAGTGACCTTCTTGGTTTGAAATACCCATAAGAGTTGTGCCACGAACGCGGGCTTGCAGGTTTTCTTCAGCAAGACCGGTAAAGCCAAGTTCATCCAGGTAGGACTTAACCATTGGGGCAATGGGCACAGTTCGGAAATTAATCCCTGTTCGATCGGCCATTTCTTTGGCATCGGACTTTGAATGTTCAGAAGAATATTCAGAAGGCAGCGATACAGCAAAAACTTTTTCAGCGCCAAGTGCATCAACTGAGATGGCAGCAACTAGGGCAGAGTCGATGCCACCGGATAACCCAAATAGAACTGACTTGAATCCATTTTTGGCAACATAATCTCTAAGGCTTAAGACCAGGGCTGCGTAGAGCTCGGCGTAGTCATCGGTTTGTTTGCGGATGCGCTTAGGGATTTCCGGTTTGTCACTGGATGCTGATCCAGCAATTTCAATTAACTTTGCGCCGGCTATTTGTGGGTTACTGATCTTGCGAGTGGGGATATCAAGAATCAAGATTTCTTCTTCAAATTGGCTAGCCCTTGCCACTACTTCACCAGATGCGGTGATGACAACAGAATCACCATCAAAGACCAAGTCATCTTGGCCACCGACCATGTTCACATAAGCCAGGGCAGCGTTGGCTTCTTTGGCACGTTTTTGGACAAGCTTTAGGCGCACATCATCTTTATTGCGCTCATAAGGTGATCCATTTAGAACGAGTAACAAACTTGCACCAGTTGCCTTAACTCTTGAAACTGGGCCACCGTCTTGCCAGAGGTCTTCACAAATTGCAATCGCCATGTCCGCACCAAATGCTCTGACCACAACAAGTTCATCACCTGGAACAAAGTGGCGGAATTCATCAAATACGCCATAGTTAGGCAAATGGTGTTTGTTGTAATGACCATGGATCTTGCCTTCATGAATAATGGCGGCGCTATTCATTGGCGCCCCGCGAGGCACACCAAGTTTCACAGCCTCGGCGCTATCGGTTCCGCGCAAGTAACCAGCAATAACTAAGACATGGCCAAGATTTTGGTCAGCTAACTTATTTGCCAATTCTTGAATTGCCTTCGCGCTGGCTTCTTGGAAAGAAGGTCTAAGCGCAAGGTCATCCATTGGATAACCGGGAATAACCATTTCGGGAAGCAACACCACATCAGCGCCTTTTTGGGCGGCATTTTTGACTGCATTAATACAGACATCGACATTGCCCGAAAAGTCACCAACTGTTGGGTTTACTTGGGCTAGTGCCAAACGAATGGTTTCCACGCTATTAAGCGTATTGGTAAGGGCTAGTGGGGCAAATTTTCGTAACACAGCCGTAACGAAAGCCCAGCAACATAGGGGTATGGATAAGCAAACCGAATTTGTATTACGCACCATGGAAGAGCGCGACATCCGATTTGTCCGCCTATGGTTTACCGACGTGCTTGGCACACTTAAATCAGTTGCGATCGCACCTGCTGAATTAGAAGGTGCATTCGCTGAAGGTATTGGCTTTGATGGCTCAGCGATCGAAGGTTTTGCCCGTGTTTATGAATCAGACATGTTGGCTAAGCCAGATCCAGAAACGTTTTCAATCCTGCCGTGGCGCGGAGAGCAAAACAGTGTTGCTCGCATGTTCTGTGACATCAATTTGCCAGATGGCAATGCCTCATTTGCTGATCCAAGAAATGTGCTCAAGCGCGCATTAGGTAAAGCTGCTGATCTTGGCTTTACTTTCTATACCCACCCAGAAATTGAATTCTTCTTATTTAAAAACCAACCAGAACGTGGCGTAATGCCAGTTCCAGTTGATGAAGTTGGTTACTTCGACCACTCACCAAGTGGTGTGGGTTATGACTTCCGTCGTCAAGCAATCACGATGCTTGAATCAATGGGGATCTCAGTTGAATTTAGCCACCATGAAGGCGCCCCAGGTCAACAAGAAATCGACTTACGTTATGCAGATGCATTAACCACCGCAGATAACATCATGACTTTCCGCGTGGTGATGAAAGAAGTTGCCTTGGAACAAGGCGTCTATGCCTCATTTATGCCTAAACCATTTGCACAATACCCAGGTTCAGGTATGCACACCCACCTTTCACTCTTTGAAGGCGACAAGAACGCGTTTTATGAAGCTGGCGCTGAATATCAGTTAAGTAAAACTGGTCGTCAGTTCATCGCTGGACTTTTGAAGCACGCTCCGGAAATTACTGCTGTAACAAACCAGTGGGTTAATTCTTACAAACGTCTTGGTGGCGGCGGCGAAGCTCCGTCATACGTATGTTGGGGCCACAACAATCGCTCAGCACTTATTCGCGTGCCGATGTATAAGCCAGCAAAGGGTAATTCAACCCGCGTTGAAATTCGTTCAATTGATCCAGCGTGTAACCCATACCTTTCTTTTGCGCTTTTGCTTGCAGCTGGCCTTAAAGGCATTGAAGAAGGCTATGAATTGCCGCCAGGTGCCGAAGATGATGTTTGGTCATTAACTGATGCGGAACGTCGCGCATTAGGAATCAATCAACTTCCGCAATCACTTGGCCAAGCTATTGCACTTATGGAACGAAGTGAACTTGTGGCTGAAACACTTGGCGAACACGTATTTGATTTCTTCTTGCGCAATAAACGGGCTGAATGGAATGAATACCGTGCGCAGGTAACACCATATGAGTTAGATCGCTACCTGCCGGTTCTTTAAATGACTGCACGTGTTCTTGTCATTGAAAATGACCCAATTGCGCCACTTGATTTAGTAGAAGAGTGGCTAATTGATGCTGGGCTTGAAGTTGACATTGTTAAGCCACATTTGGGACAACACATGCCAAGTTCTATCCCGGCTGGTTATCAAGGCTTATTGGTTCTCGGTGGAACCATGGGCGCGCACGATGATGAAGAATTTTCTTGGTTAACACCGCAGCGATCATTGATGAAAGATGCAATTGCTACTGACTTTCCATTTGTTGGAATTTGTCTTGGCGCGCAAATGCTGGCAACCGCCGTTGATGGAAAATCTGTGCGCACACCAATTCCAGAAGCTGGCGTGGAAAAAATTAAATTCAATAGTGATGCTGCAGAAGACAAATTATTTGCGCCATTTGCAAACCAAGAAATTTCAGCAGTTGCTTGGCACCAGGATTACATTGTTGACCTTCCTGAAGATGCGGTGATCCTGGGTTCAACTGATGCTTGTCCTGTTCACGCATTTCGAATTGGGCAAAACGTTTATGGAATGCAATTTCATCCAGAGGTTAGTTCGGAAACGGTTTCTAATTGGGCAAAGCCAAATAATGATGTACTCAAGAAACTCGGTAAGAGTCCCGAAAGTGCATTGGCTGAAGTTAGCGAAAACCAAGATAAGTTGACTCAAACATGGAAGCCAGTTTTCACTAGGTTCGCCAAAACCGTGATTGATAATCAGGTTTGATAATAAATGCCACGCGAAAGTTCGATCACTGGACGGCTAGCAAGGCTTGGCTTTGCTGATACCCAAGGCTGCGCCCAGGCAATCGAACAAAACCCACTTTTAGAAAATGCCCTTGAGTATTTAAAAGATGCAGCTGACCCAGATTTGGCTCTGCTATCTCTTGGAAAGCTACTGGAAACCGGCGCAGTTGATTTTGGCAGCTTTGAAAATGAGCATTGGATCAAAATCTGCGGACTACTTGGCTCATCTGCAGCACTTGGTGAACATTTAGTTAAGCATCCTGAGCAAGTTATTTATGTTGCAACAAGTGAAGGTGTGCCGAGCCGAGAAGAATTAATTTCAAATCTTTTATCCAGTGTCGCGGGTCAAAAAGATTGGGATCAAGCACTAATAAATTTGCGCGTTGCTTATCGCAGGGAAGTTAGTGCGATTGCTGCAATTGACGTTGTTGCCAAATCGGAGAGCACCAACATCCTTCCAGGTATTGCTGTTGCGTTAAGTGACTTAGCTGATGCAGTTTTGGAATCAGCCCTGACTATGGCAAACCAACACACTTCTGGCAGCGAACAAGTTGAACTAGCCATCATTGCAATGGGTAAGTGTGGGGCAAGAGAGCTCAATTACGTAAGTGATGTTGATGTCATGTTTATCGTTTCGCCAACTGAAGGCGTTGATGAATTTGATGCCATCGAGGTTGGTACGCAGATTGCTAAAAAGATTATGCAAGCTTGCTCGCAGTCAACACCAGAAGGTGTGATTTGGGAAGTCGATCCAAACTTGCGTCCAGAAGGAAAAGCTGGCGCGCTTGTTAGAACATTGCCAAGTTACCTGGATTACTACGATCGCTGGGCTAAGTCTTGGGAATACCAAGCTCTGCTTAAAGCAAGGGCCATGGCTGGTAGCCAAAAACTCGGTGATGCATTTATTGAGGCGACTTCGCCACTTATTTGGCAAGCAGCAAACCGCCCAGGTTTCGTTGAAGACACCCAAGCAATGCGTGAGCGTGTTACAGAGCACATCCCATCAAAGGATGCTGATCGAGAATTAAAGCTTGGTCGCGGGGGACTGCGCGATGTTGAATTTGCCGTCCAGCTTTTGCAAATGGTTCATGGCAGATCAGATGACTTAGTTCGCAATCCAAATACTTTGCTTGCTCTTGAGCAACTTGCTTCGTGGGGTTATGTCGCACGCGAAGATGCAGCAACGTTAGGTCAGGCCTATCGATTCCTTAGAACTCTTGAACACCGAATTCAGTTATTCCGAATGCGGCGCACACATATCATGCCAACCGATGAATTAGAACAACGTCGTATTGGTAGATCAATGGGCTATGGCTTAGATCCGATCGAAGACTTAACAAAAGAGTGGAAGAAATATGCTCGCGAAGTTAAGCGCCTGCATGAAAAACTCTTTTATCGACCGCTTTTAAATGCAGTTGTAAAACTTGATAGTTCAGCAGCCAGGCTTACCCCTGAAGCAGCTAGCGCAAGGCTTGGTGCACTTGGCTATAAAGATCCAGCTGGCGCACTTCGCCACCTAGAAGCACTTACATCTGGTGTTTCCAGACGTGCGGTAATTCAGCGCACACTTCTTCCAGTAATGCTGGAATGGTTTGCTAATGCACCAGATCCAGATTCAGGCTTGTTTGGTTTCCGCCAAGTTAGCGAAGCACTTGGTACCACACCTTGGTATTTGCGATTACTTAGAGATGAATCAGCAACTGCAGAACGCTTAGCCAAGATTCTTGCTACCAGTCGCTACGCCACAGATTTACTGCTTAGAGCGCCAGAGGCGGTAAACCTACTGGCATCAAATGACTCACTTAAGCCACGCACTCGAGATGAGCTACATACTGAAGTTCTAGCAATTGCCTCGCGTTACGAAGATCAAAGTGAGGCAGTTGGGGCAATCCGGGCAGTTAGAAGGCGTGAACTTTTCCGTGTTAGTTGTGCGGACATTCTTGGTGAAATCGATGTTGAGCAAGTCGGTGATGCCTTAACCGATATCACCGATGCCACTATTGCTGGAACTTTAGAGGTAATCCAACGGTTAACTGAAAACGTTCCGCCATTCTTGGTGATAGCCATGGGACGCTATGGCGGCGCTGAACTTGGTTATGGCAGCGATGCTGATGTGATGTTCTGTTTTAGCGAAATCTCAGAACTTTCCCAAGGCGCAGCTCACAGTATGGCCAATAGCCTTCGCACATCACTTATGGCACCAAGTCCAGATCCAGAACTTGTAATTGATGCTGACCTAAGACCTGAAGGTAAGAATGGTCCGCTTGTTCGAAGTTTTGATTCATTTGATTCTTATTACCAGCGCTGGTCTTCGGGCTGGGAAACCCAAGCATTACTTCGCGCTGATATTTCAGCCGGAGATCAGGACCTCGCTAAGCAATTTAAAGATTTGATTGATCCAATTCGTTACCGCGAAGTTGGATTACCTGAAAATGAATTGCGTGAAATTCGCAGACTTAAAGCCCGCATGGAATCAGAACGTTTACCAAGAGGTGTTGATCCATCACTTCACACCAAGCTAGGTCCTGGTGGTTTAAGCGATGTTGAATGGCTCGCCCAAATTTTGCAGTTAAAACATGGGCATCAGAACCCAACGCTAAAAACACCGCGAACAATTAAAGCGCTCTATGCAGCTCGAGATTTAAATCTGTTATCAGTTGGTGATGCAAGCGCCGTGATTGATGCTTGGTTACTAGCTACCCGGGTTCGAAACGCAATGATGTTGGTTAAAGGCAAACCAAGTGACAGTGTGCCAACTGATTTAACTGACCTAGCAAGAATTGCTTACCAACTTGGCTATGGACTTCGTGGCGGACAACAACTACTTGATGAATACCGAAGGACAACTAGGCGAGCGCGGCAAGTGGTTATGCGCCAGTTCTACGGCGAAACCGAAGATCAGACTTTAATTAACTAATTACTTAACCACGCGAAATGCAGTCATGTCTTTGCTGGCCCCGCCACGCACATGACCAAATGGAGCCTTGATTGTTGCCTGTAAGAAATCAACAGCATCACTAGTGATGCGTTCACCAGGTAACAGGTTTGGAATACCTGGTGGGTAAGCCGCCACACTATCGGCCGATACGCGACCAATAGCAGCCTTAGCATCAACTACTTCAGTTGAATTGAAGTAAGCATCACGAACGCTCATCACACGCTCACCTGATGCAGGCAAATTTAGGTTGGCTAGTTGCGCTAAATCCCGTTTAGGAAGTGAATTTAGGGCAACAAGTAGTCGATCAATTTCTGGAACAGCCCCAGCACCGATTAAGCCAACTAAAGTTGCGCCAGTTGCCATTTCAACGTGAATCGCATGCTCATTAAACAAAATTGATTTGGCTTCAAAACCTGAAATATTTCCAGCTGCAGTGTTGATCACAATACGTAGTGGATCAATCGTGAACACATCTTGATGAGCGGCAATTTGAGGCGAAGCATTCTCGAATCGGCTACTTGCCTCAATCGCGGCTCGAATTTCATCAGCCCCAGTAATGGATTTAGTAATAGTTTGCTTGCCATGAACAGCAAGCTGTCTGCGGGCAATATCTAGTGACGCTAAAAGTAATGAGTTAACACTTGTAGATTGCATCGAGCGAAATGCACGATCAACAAGTGGTTCAAGTTGGTCAGCAAATTGACCATTACCTAAATGCAGCATCGCGGTTTGTGATAGAGACCCACCGAGCTTGTGAGTACTGCTGATAACTAAATCCGCGCCAAGTCTGATCGCATTAGTTGGCAGACCTGGATGAAAGCCAAAGTGCGAACCCCAGGCTTCATCAACGATAAGTGGAACATTAAAACTGTGAGCAACTTTTGCTAAAGCTGCAACATCACTAACAGCGCCAAAATAACTTGGGGTAATCACATATGCAGCAACTGGATTTTCAGTCTGGCTTAAAGCAAGCTTTAGATCATCAGCACTAACGCCATTGGCAATCCCAAGTTCTTGATCAACTGAAGGCGACACAAAGTTTGCGACAAGTCCTGTGATCGCAAGACCATCAATCACAGATGAGTGCATTGAGCGCTGCACGACAATGTTTGTGCCAAAGTTTCTAATCGCAAGGCAGGCAGTTAAGTTGCCCATAGACGCGCCATTGGCTAAAAACCAAGTGCGCTTAGCACCCCAAGCATCAGCAGCTAGGGCAAGAGATAGCTCAAGTGGGGTAGGTGAGACTCCGTTATCAATGCCATCAACAAGAGGTTGAACATCGCGACTTAATAACTCAAATCCAAAGTAATCAATTAACCCAGGCGCAGCTGGTGACGATTCTAAATCGCTGGCTACCTGAAAGCCCGGGGTGGCAAATTTGGCCAAGCCCCGTTTCCCGTATGCACTAATTGCATCGGCATAAGGGGTTCGATCTTGATTAAGTGACAACTATTGAACGCTATCCCAAATAGCAACCGCACCGGCTAAGTCTTCAAGGGCAGTACCAACAGATTTGAAATAAGTAATTTCGTCAGCTGATGATCTTCCGCTGTGTTCTTTGCGGGTTAGTGCATACAGATCGGCTACGACTTTTTCTTTATTAATCACACCAGCATTAATCGGAATAACTATGTCGCCAGCTTCTTTAAGTCCACCAGCAAATGTGTCACAAAATATGGTTGCACTTTTAACAACATCATCATCAGTTTCACGCATCTCTGGCGTGAATGCACCGACACTATCAACGTGCGTCCCAGGCTTAAGCCATTTGCCATGAATAAGTGGAGTCTTAGTCAAAGTAGCTGCACTCACCAAATCGCTTCGGCCAATTGCCGAAACCAAGTCAGGATGAGAGGTAACCGGCAGACCTTCAGCTTGAAGTTTTTCAGCTAGCGCGTGGGCATTTCTAATGTTGTGATTCCAAAGAAAAACTTCTTCGATCGGGCGAACAGCCATGTGGGCTTTAATCATGAATGGACTTAGCGCACCGGCTCCGATCATTGTCATCACTTTGCTATCAGAGCGAGATAAATATTTGCTAGCAAGTGCAGAAGCTGCAGCGGTGCGCCAAAGTGTTAGGCGAGTGCCATCCATAGTTGCAAGCGGTTGTCCAGTTTCACCATTCATTAAGTAATAGAGACCGAAAATACTTGGCAGCGACCTAGTCGAATTCTCCGGCGTAACAGTTGCAATTTTCACACCAATGTATGGAGTGCTGCTGGAATCTGTCCAACACGGCATAAGTAATAAAGTTTTATCCTCACCGATGCCACTTACTGTGTGATGGGCCCGCATCGGAGTGTTCCAGTTTCCAATAAATGCTGCTTCGAGTGCATCAATGATTTTTGGAAAACTTAGTACGCGATCCATCTGGTCGCTATCAATATGCTGCATTTTGACCCCTTTAGAGCAATAAGCGTATAACCCTTTAAATCTGCCCAAAAACCTCAGTTCCCCAAGACTTGGGAAAGTGGTGTGGGTAGGCTTTAGGGAACGCCTAAATCAAGGAGTGCCTAGATGAGCGCAGTAGTAACCGGTGCAGTAATTGCCGATCGTTGGGTTAAGAACTCACTAACTAAAAGTGCAGTATTGGTTGCCGGATTAGTTGGCCTAACCGCAATTTCAGCCCAGATTGCAGTTCCGCTACCGTTCACTCCAGTTCCATTGACGCTACAGACTTTCGCAGTACTTGCCGGCGCTGCAGCACTTGGCGCAGAACGTGCAGTTATCGCTCAGGTTTCTTACATAGTTCTAGCTCTTGCTGGGCTTCCAATTCTTGCAGGTGGAGCAAGTGGCGCCACTAAAGTTATGGGCGCAACAGGTGGCTACCTACTAGGTTTCGTGGTCGCCTCTTATTTAGTTGGCAAAATTGCAGAACGCGGCGCGACAGTAAAAGTTCGCTCAACAGTTCTTGCTTATGCAATTGGCACTTTAGTTATTTACTCTCTTGGCGCCTTATGGCTAGCGCAGTTCACCGGCCAAGGTTTAGTTTGGGCAATCGTCAATGGCGTGGTTCCATTTTTAATTGGTGATGCGATCAAGGCAATTGCTGCTGGCGCGGTATTACCAACTGCTTGGAAACTAACTAGCAAATAACCAAGCTAGCGGCATACTGATCATCAAAAGTGTGCCAAGGCCTACCAAGAGTTTTGACCACCAAGGTGAACTCCAATTACCAAGCAATTGTTGATCACTTGCCAACTGCCAAATCACAATCATTAAAATCGGTGCGCTAATGCCGTTAATGATTGCTGCAAGCACAAGAGATTGCATTGGATTAATTCCAAATAGGTTAAGCGCTAGTGCAATTGCCATGGAAACGGCAATTACCGCATAAAACTGTTTTGCTTGACTTGGTTTGCGTTCCAAACTTTCCCGCCAACCAAATGCTTCACTTACTGCATACGCTGTTGAGCCAGCTAGAACTGGAACGGCAAGTAGCCCGGTGCCCAAAATTCCAAGCGCGAAAATAACGCCAGCTAGATCACCAGCAATTGGCCTAAGTGCCTCAGCTGCTTGCTGCGGAGAGGTGATGTTTGTAATCCCAGTACCAAAAAGTGTTGCTGCTGTTGTGGTCATGATTGCAAACATGACAAATACGCCTGAGAGCATTCCGGCGAAGACATCACCGCGCATGGCATGAACGTGGGTATCTGAAATGTCTGGGGCATGCATTCCTTCTTCCATTTCTTCAGCTGCTTGCCAGAAAAATAAGTAAGGCGAAATCGTTGTTCCCGCTAAAGCAATTAGCGCGGCTATGTCTGTTCGCGACCAATTAATCGAAATGTGGGTTAAGCCGGTTAGCACTCGGCCCCAATCCACCTTGGCTACAAATAACACAACCACATAACTAAGCAGTGACAAACAAAGCCATCGAAGCACGCGCGCATAGCGATGATACGGAATGACAATTTCAGCTACCGCAACAACAATGGCAATCAGGAAAACCATTAGAAGTTGATTTGCTGGAATAAACATGCCAATTACTGCAGCCATTGAACTTAGGTCAGCAGCAATGTTTACCGTATTGGCAATAGCAACAAGTAGCACCATCAAGTAAAGCACTGGGGCAGGGAAGCGTCGTTTGATTACGCGAGCCAACCCTTCGCCTGTTACTAGCGCAATTCGAGCGCAGGCTTCTTGAATGGCAAATGCGAAAGGTAATAGAAATGGCGCAACCCAAAGAGATCGATACCCTTGCACGGCACCAATTTGAGAATAAGTTCCTATGCCAGATGGGTCATCATCGGCAGCGCCAGTGACTATGCCAGGTCCGATGCGATTGAAGTATCCTGCCCCGCGAATCTGAGCACGAATCTGATGGTGTTCGTGCGGCTCCGAAGTTCCCGCAAAAGACCTAAGAGCAGTCAGGCGTAAATGCTTAGTCACAGCAATACTTTAACGAACTACATCAATGTCATTAAATGTCTTTAAATGCGCCAAATTTTTGTCAGTATGTTGCAGTTAAGTGACACCCATGGGCATTCCCTTTACAAACCAGGGCTTTGCCCCAGGTGATTAGTAGGATGCTTTTAAGCAACAGAACTAACCACTTCGAATACTAGGGGATGTACTTAAGTTAATGATCGAGTTAGTTCTAAGTGATGGCGTGCACGAGCCAGTAGTTGAAAAACTTGCTGGGCCAAGAGTGCGACTTTCAATCCATCCAAGCCAAGATTTGGCTGGTGCGTTATCTGGTTGCCGCGAGCAGTTGCATGAAGCAATTGAATGGGCGCTTACATCACTTTATTCAAATGACGAAGCGCCCGATCGAGTTTTTGTTCGTGATGCAAATGGCCAGGAGATGGTTACCTTAGTTGACCCATGCAGCACTTACGGATCACAAGCGATCATCCGCCCGTAAAATTTCCAGCGCTTTTAGAATTTCTGCTGGTGAGGCTTTTAGTGCTCGACACATATCAGGTAGTAAAGCAACGCTTGGTCTAGTTTCTAGCGAGAAGTATCGGTATAGGTTTCCGCGGTTAATTCCGATTTCTTGAGCCACAGCTTCTAGTGAGCCGTAGCCAAGTGAATCCATCCGTTCACGTAACCAATCAAGCCCGGTCTTAGGTTTGGTTTTTGTGGAAGGCTTAGCCATTTTTCCTTTTCCTATTTTTTGGTTCAGGAATAATTATTACTCTAAAAATTAGAACTTTAGGCAAATACTTGTTACAAAACGGTAAAAGTTGGATTTTTAGGGGCCAATTACTCTAAGGGCGTCTCTAGGTCAGCCAAAGCTTCCACTTTTTGCACTTCAGAAAGTGGACGGTTGGCCCCTGTCAGGTGGCGAGCACCGATAGTCCAAATAAAAGTCGTGGCACTTAGCAGGGCTAAGGAGACTAGGCCAACGGCATATTTTGGATTTACATGCTCAACTAAGTAACCACCAAGTGCGGCGCCGATGGCAAGCATCGAGCCCTCAATAGTCCAAAGCCAGGCACTAGCTGAAGTTGCGCTACCTACAGGTCTTACCGCTTCTAAAGTTTCCCAGTGGTAAACCTGGGCAAAGCCAATAGCCAACCCAAGTGCTAACAAAACAGCACCCATCGCAAGGCCTGGTGAAGTGAAAACCAAAGGAGCTGCGCAAAGGGAAACAAACAGGCTTGCAATTTTAAATCCATTAAGCGGCGTGATCGAGGATTTTCGGCCACCTATCACTAAGCCACCGACAATACTTGCAAGAGCAAGAGTGGAAAGTAAAGGTGCAGAAAGTTCTGGCTTATCAACCAAAGTTGAATAACCCGGGATTGTGATCTCAAGCATTCCCCAACCAAAACCAAAAATCATTCCTTCAATGATGATCACTTGGTAGGCACGACTTTTGAACAACCCTTTGACACTTGGCTGAGCAACTTCAGGTTTCCATTTACGTGAAAGAGGCATGGTCATCATGGCTGTGCCACCTACAGTCATCATGATGCAAGTAAGCCAGAGTGCAGCTGAGCCACTAAATTGCAAGGAAACATATGTGGCCACGATCGGTCCAATAACTGTTACAGAGTTCATCAATGTGGTGTCGATGGCAAATGCCGTTCTTAGATTCTTGGCACCAACTGCATCACGCCAAAGTGGGCGAGAAGCCAAGTTGATTGGTGGCGAAAAGAAGCCAACCATTGTTGCCATAACTAAAACCCATGATTTTTGGTCATTAAGAGTCATTGCAAAAAGTAAAAATGCCCAAAGTGGCACGTAGATAGCAAATGGTTTTGTTTGGCCAAATCGATCAATTAATCCGGCTCGAAGACCAGCAGTTAAAGCCGAAGCCGCCCCTTCAAGTCCAGTTGCAAAACCAGCAATCGCAATTGATCCGGTCGCATCTTTAACGTAAAAGAAAGTGGCTAAATTAAGCATTGAATATGCAAACCGGCCAGGGGCTACACTAAAAATAAGCCTTAAGACGCCAGGTATTTTTAATAAATCTAAGTATTGGCGCATAAGTAAAGACTACTTGCATCGATAAGTAGTTAATTTTTGGCGTTAACCCAATTAAAGTTACATATATGACCGATTACGACAAATTAAAGCCAGCATTACAAAAACTTGTTGACCAGGGAACACTTACTGCTCACCAGGCACTAGCTGCGCAAACGGCACTTCGAGGATCGCAAGCCACTGAGGATAGAAGTAGAAAGTCGCTTTTCTCTGAAGCGCTGACATATATCGGCGGCGCAGTCATTGTTGTTTCTGCAGGATTACTTTTAAATCAAGCTTGGGATGAACTTGGCACCTGGGGTCGCCCAGCTGTGATTGGTGTTGGCGCAGCTCTATTGTTTGTTGCCGCATTATTTCTAAGTCGATCACGTCAAGATGACACTCTTCGCCGATTAAGTTCAACACTTTTTATTGGAAGCGGCGCATTAGTTGCTTTCAAGGTCGGTTTAGTTTTTAGCCATTTTTGGATTCCGGAGCGCACAGATGAGCAGCTTTACTGGGTTAATCCAAAACCTTGGGTTTATATGACAATCACACTGCTTTGCGCACTTAGTGCTGGAGCAGTTGCTTGGTTTGGTTACCAAAAAGCAAAGTCGGCACTTGGTGTTCTGGCACAGATTTTGACTGCCAACATCGCTGGTTTTGCTATCGGTGCGCTCATTTGGATTCAGTTCTATGGAGATGACAATTTTCCAAGTTATGGATCAATAGTTTTGTTAGCGCTTGGATCATTTTGGATCTACACCTGTGAGAAAGAAAAATTCGAAGAATATAACGCTGCAGGAGTTGGCGCCATTCTCACGATGCTTATTGCCGTTCAAACTTTCCGCGAACAATTGCCAACTTGGTCCATCCCAACCCTTGAAGTTCTTGGTGGTGTTGGACTACTTGCTCTCTACTTAGTTGGGCGCAAGTGGCCATTCCTGGCTGGTGGTATCGGTGGAATTCTGATTGGCGGCGTTGAATTGCTTACTCGCTACGTCCACGGTGTTGGTGGCGCACTTGGCAGCATGGCTCTTGGAATCATTCTGCTGGTGCTTGGCACCAAACTTTTCAAAGAGCATAAGTAGCATCTACCCATGACAAATATTCGCCGCGCGACTTTAGCTGATATCGAGCAATTAACTGATCTGGTTGAGCAGTACCGGGCTTTCTATAAACAAGAACCGAATGCAAAAACCAAACAATACTTAACCGATCGCTTAACCAATGGCGAATCAATTATTTTTGTTGCAGAAGATGAAGGAACCCTTGTTGGTTTCACTCAGTGCTACCCAACATTTTCAACAGTGTCACTTAGCCAGATTTGGCTACTAAATGATTTATTTGTTGATCCAAATCATCGCGGAAAACATATTGCAGATGAACTGATGGTGATGGCTGAAAGCGAAGCAAAAGCTGCCGGGGCAACTCGCATCTGGCTACGCACGGCTCACACAAACACACCAGCTCAAAGCCTTTATGAAGGCCGGGGCTGGGTGCAAGATGAAGTCTTTAGACGCTACGACTTAATTTTCTAAAGCTAAATAGATTCTCTATAAAACAATCTAAAACTTAGATAACACCAAGTTCAGTTAGTTTGGCTTTGAGTGCTGGGTCACTTGGTTCAGTTAAGTGAGTTCCATCTTCAAAAACTATTACTGGGATGCTTTGGGCGCCGCCATTTATTTCAACAACTTTGTCTGCAGCTGATGGGTCTTCTTCAACATTGATGTAGTTGTAGTTAACGCCAAGTTCTTTTAATAATGCTGATGATCTGCGGCAGTCGCCACACCATTCAGCTCCATACATTGTGATCATGATCTAGATCCTATGGCACAAGTAAAAGGCATTCTGTAAAACCAAAAGCCCCCAAGTATTCACTTGGGGGCTTTTGGTTATCTGGATTTATAAGTCGTAGTACAACTCAAATTCGGCCGGGTGTGGACGAAGACGCACATAATCGATTTCAGCAGAGCGCTTGTAGGCGATCCAGGTTTCGATTAAGTCGCGAGTAAATACTCCACCTTCCATGAGGTAATCATGGTCAGCTTCTAGAGCATCTAGAACTTCACCAAGTGAACCTGGTACCTGCGGGATGTTTGCAGCTTCATCCGGTGGAAGTTCATAAAGATCCTTATCCACTGGTTCGTGTGGTTCGATCTTGTTCTTGATGCCATCAAGGCCAGCCATCAGAAGCGCAGCAAACGCTAGGTATGGGTTACTTGATGGATCTGGACAGCGGAATTCAATGCGCTTTGCTTTTGGATTACTTCCGGTAATCGGAATACGAATACATGCAGAGCGGTTGCGCTGTGAGTAAACCAAGTTAACTGGTGCTTCGTAACCTGGCACTAAGCGGTGGTAAGAGTTAACTGTTGGGTTAGTGAAAGCAAGTAGTGACGGTGCGTGCTTTAGTAAGCCACCGATGTACCAACGAGCCATGTCAGATAGACCGCCGTAACCACGTTCATCAAAGAACAGTGGTTTGCCGCCAGCCCATAGTGACTGGTGCACGTGCATACCGGAACCGTTATCACCAAATAGTGGCTTTGGCATGAAAGTAACTGACTTGCCATGTGCCCATGCTTGGTTCTTGATTACATACTTAAACAGCATTACTTCATCAGCTGCTTTTAGAAGTGTGTTGAAGCGGTAGTTGATTTCCATCTGACCTGCGGTGCCAACTTCATGGTGTGAACGTTCAACAAGTAAACCAACTTCACCTAGTTTGGTAACCATTGAGTCGCGAAGATCAGCTAATTGATCAGTTGGGGAAACCGGGAAGTAACCACCTTTAGTGCGAGTTTTGTAACCGCGGTTATCTGAACCATCAGCGTTGAATTCTTTTCCAGAATTCCAAACACCTTCGATTGAATCGATGTGATAGAAACCTTCGTTCATTCCAGTGTTGAAGCGCACCGAATCGAATACGAAAAACTCAGCTTCCGGAGCAAAGAATGCTGTATCTGCAAGACCAGTTGAGGCTAAGTACTTTTCAGCTTTAGCTGCCACGTTACGTGGGTCGCGGCTGTAAGGCTCATCAGTGAATGGATCAACTACTGAGAAGTTCATGCAAATAGTTTTTGCTTCACGGAATGGATCAATAAAAGCGGTAGTTGGATCTGGGATAAGTTTCATGTCAGATTCATGAATGGACTGGAATCCACGAATTGATGAACCATCGAACATCTGACCATTTGTGAAAAGTGATTCGTCTACTGATGCAACTGGCATATTGAAATGCTGTTGAATACCTGGTAGATCACAGAAGCGAACATCAACGAACTTGATGTCGTTATCTTTAATGTATTTAAGGACATCTTGGGCGTTTTTAAGACCTAAGTTGGACATCCATCCTCCATTTGGCAAAAGGTTTGCGAAAGCCGGTTCGACTAACTGTCACTGAAGGTAGCAAAGGATGGTTTCAACGCCATGTCCCAAGTGTTTCGGGTTTGTTACAGGTTTTCCCAGAAGTAACTAGAGAAGGGGCTAAAGGCCTAGTTGATTTAGGATCTGGCGGATGACGCTGTTGGCATCGAAGTTTTCTAGGTCAATTAGTCCAGAGGACTTCACATAAGGAAATGCCACAAACACAACTAAGCCAATCACGATGGCTAGTTTGATCAATTTCTTGGCAAGCATTACCGCAACCACAATGGCGATAATCCACTGGGTTGGCGTCAAAGATGACACGAAGTCACTTAGCTGTTGCATGATGTCAGTACTTTGGTTCATTAGCGACGAGGAATCTTTCGACCTTGAGGTAGTGGTCCTTTAGGAATAGGAAAAGCAGTCTTTGGCAGTGCATCAAGGCGACGGCGCATATCTGTAACTTCGGCTGGGCGAAGAGCCTTTGGGAGTTTCTTGATGGTTTTTTGCAGTTCGCCAATTGTTAGCGCGCCTTCACCAACGATTAATTCATGGATTGGCACATTTGGCACATAACGCATGTGTGCTTTGCGCTGTTCAGCAAGAAGAGCACCCGGTCTGCCACCTTCACCAACAAGGATGATTCCTGGGCGACCAACGACGCGGTGGGCGATATTTTGATTCTTATCAACGCCAACACCTTGGGTGATAAACCAAGCACCGCGCATTGCACTTAGTACTGAACCAGCGGCACCAAGTTGACCTTCAATAGATGCATAAGCTGCTTTTTCGGCCATCTTTCCAAAAATAATTAGGGTCACCAGCAGCGCAACTGAAAATGCGGTGATACCCATCAAAATCTTTTGATCCAGAACAATGCCGATTGCAAAAACGGCCGCAAAAACAGAAACGAAAATACCAAGTAACTTGATTGGCAGAGCTGGAATTTCAGCTTTGGCGAAACGATAAGTTTCTAGAACTTGGTGGTACCAACGCTGTTTTTTAGGGGCGGTGTTTGTTGACATGGCTTTAACTTTAGACGGTCGAAGTGTTTCTAGCCTCAATGGCCTGCTGATAGAGGCGCCCAGCCCGGTATGAAGAGCGAACAAGCGGACCACTCATCACGCCGGCAAAGCCGATTTCTTTGGCATAGTCAGCCAACATCACAAATTCTTCGGGTTTAACCCAGCGCTCAACTGGGTGGTGGCGAAGCGATGGCCGCAAGTATTGGGTGATGGTCACCAAGTCACAACCAGCCGTATTTAGGTCAACTAACGCCTGCTTCACTTCATCGATTTCTTCACCCATACCCAAAATCAGATTTGATTTGGTTACTAGGCCGTAATCACGAGCTGCGGTAATAACACCAAGTGAGCGCTCATAAGTAAAAGCTGGGCGAATCCGCTTGAAAATTCTTGGCACGGTTTCAATGTTGTGTGCAAAAACTTCTGGAT
>JBDLPR010000130.1:0-8860 GCA_039800985.1 Actinomycetota bacterium
TGGGGGCAGCGCAACAATCAGCGGTTCGTTTACTGCTGAGGAAGCAAAAACACTCGCTCAAGTTTTGAAATATGGCGCGCTACCGCTAACTCTTGACATCGATGAAGTTTCACAAATTTCACCAACCTTAGGAAATGATCAGTTACGCGCTGGTGTTCTAGCTGGGGCATTTGGCTTGTTTCTAGTTGTTCTGTATCTAGTGCTGTATTACCGAGCGCTTGGATTAGTTGCCGTTGCCAGCTTGGTTATTGCAGCAACCGCTCTGTATTTAACAGTTGTAGTTCTTGGTCACGAAATTAAATTCACTATGACACTTGCTGGAATTGCCGGTGCAATTGTGGCAATTGGTATTACGGCGGATTCATTTGTGATCTATTTTGAGCGCATCCGTGATGAACTACGTGAAGGTAAGCGACTCAAGAGCGCAGTTGAGGCTGGCTGGAATCGAGCTCGTCGCACTATTTTGGCGGCAGACTTTGTCTCATTGCTGGCAGCTATCGTGCTTTATTACTTGTCTGTTGGCAGTGTTCGCGGTTTTGCGCTAACTCTTGGCTTAACCACTGTGATTGATATTTTGGTGGCTTTCTATTTCACACATCCATTGGTTGTGAAGATTTCAAGTAGCAAATGGATGAATGCAGGTTCAGCTTTAACTGGAGTTTCACCAAAGCGTTTGGGGGCGCAACCATCTAGCGCGGAGGTGACGCAATGAACGGTTTAAGTGATCTTGGAAACCAGCTTTACCGTGGGCAAAAGTCTTTCAACATAGTTGGTAAACATCGACTCTGGTACACAATTAGCGCGCTTTTACTATCCTTATCTTTCGCTGTACTAGGTGCTCGTGGCTTGAATCTTGGCATTGAATTTAAAGGTGGCGCGGAATTTACGGTACCTGTTTCAAGTCCAAATACTGAGACTGTTAGTAAGGCAAGGGCTGCAGTAACCGATTCAGGAATATCTGCATCGAGTGCAACCATTGTTGGTGGCAACAAAATTCGCATCCAAACACCTTCACTTACTACTGATGAATCAACTGTCGTGAGCAAGGCACTTGCAACTGCTCTTGGCGCTTCTGAACAGGATGTGAAAATCCAAATTGTTGGCCCAACTTGGGGCGCAGAAGTTTCTAAGAATGCTGCAAGAGCGCTAGCCGTGTTCTTGATTTTGGTTGCAATCTTTATGGCAATTTATTTTGAGTGGCCGATGGCTGCGGCAGGTCTAATTGCACTTGCCCACGATGTGGTAATCACTGTAGGTATCTATGCACTTTCTGGTTTTGAAGTTACGCCAGCTACTGTGATTGGTTTCCTAACTATCCTTGGTTACTCGCTGTATGACACCGTTGTTGTCTTCGACAAGGTAAAGGAAAACACAAAAGGAATTACAGCTGGAAGTCGACTTACTTATAGTGACGCAGCAAACTTGGCACTTAATCAAACATTGGTAAGAAGTATTAACACTTCCATAATTGCATTATTACCAGTGGTTTCGATTTTGGTGGTTGGTATCGCCAAACTTGGAAATGGAACTTTAAATGATTTATCTCTTTCCTTGTTTATCGGCATGGTTGTAGGAACTTTTTCATCTATTTTCATTGCCACACCGTTCTTAGCTCAACTAAAAGAACGTCAACCTGAAATGAAGTCACTTCGCAAGCGAGTTGAAAATCGACGTGGTAAAGAAGGCGAATTTCAAGTGACCGATGATGATCTGCACAGTTCTGCAATCGTTACTTCAGCAGGTCCGCGCCAGCAACGTGTAAAACGTACACGCTCTGCTCGTAGAGGTAGATAAAAAGGGATTTAGCTGTGAATAAATCTGAGGTAATTGCACTTATTGCGCAAATCCCTGATTATCCAAAGCCTGGGGTTCTATTTAAAGATGTAACACCAATCTCAGCAGATCCAAAAGCAGTTGAATTCATCAATAGCCAAATAAAGTCTCACTTTGCTTCCCAAAACATCAATAAGGTCGTCGGTGTTGAAGCTCGTGGTTTTATCCTGGGTGCCTCACTTGCAACATTTCTAAATGTTGGTTTTGTCCCAATTCGCAAACAAGGCAAGCTGCCTCGAGCAACGTATCGCCAAGAATATGAACTTGAGTATGGCGTTGATGCTATTGAAATTCATCGTGATGCGCTAAATCCAGGAGACCGGGTGTTAATCGTTGATGATGTACTGGCAACTGGCGGAACTGCAACAGCAGCTTCAAAGCTAATTGAAGAGTGTGGAGCAAAGCCGGTAGGTCTTGCCGTGTTACTTAATCTTGATTTTCTTGGCGGGGATCAGAAACTGAAAGCCGCTTATCCGCAGATAGACGTACTTGCAGTTCTTAATGATTAGGATCTATTAACGAAAGGAAAGTGATGACCGCTATCGAAGGGCTGAAATCTTCGGTCTCTAGCGATGTCCTTGAACGCTTTCCAAACGGCCTAAATTCACCCATTCCAGATCAGTTACAAGCTGTAATTGATACCTTGCTTTCTTTTCATCCGGCAACTGCTGTAGATGAAATCGTCAAGGCTTATCAAGTTGCTGACTATCTTCATCGAGCGCAGAAGAGAAAGTCAGGAGAGCAGTACATAACTCATCCAATTGCGGTAGCTGGCATGTTGGCTGATCTTGGTATGACTGCACCGACAATAATTGCGGCTCTTTTGCACGACACAGTGGAAGATACTGAATACAGCCTGGAACAACTTGGCCAAGACTTTGGTGAAGAAGTCGCCAGCTTGGTTGATGGCGTAACCAAATTAGACAAAGTTAAATACGGTCAGTCTTCAGCTGCAGAAACAGTTCGGAAGATGGTTGTGGCCATGGCAAGAGATATCCGAGTTTTGGTGATAAAGCTTGTTGATCGCCAGCACAATATGCGAACACTTTCTTATTTGTCAGTTGAAAAACAGGAACAAAAAGCAAGAGAAACTTTAGAGATTTACGCACCCCTTGCTCATCGCTTGGGCATGAACACAATCAAGTGGGAATTAGAAGACCTCTCGTTTGCCAGTTTATATCCAAAAATGTTTGAAGAGATTGTCCGCTTAGTTGGGCAACGAGCACCAGCTCGCGATGAAAGTTTGCAAGAGATCGTTGCCGTTGTCGAAGATGATTTGAGTAATTGCAGCATTTCATGTGAAGTATCTGGTCGACCGAAGCATTTTTACAGCATTTATCAAAAGATGATTGTTCGTGGTCGCGATTTTGAAGACATCTATGACTTAATTGGCGTTCGCATCCTGGTTGATTCAATTCAAGATTGCTATGCCGCCCTTGGCATAATTCACAACAGGTGGAATCCAGTCCCAGGCAGGTTTAAAGATTACATCGCAATGCCAAAATTCACGATGTATCAGTCGCTGCATACAACCGTGATCGGTCCATCTGGTAAACCGGTTGAATTCCAGATTCGCACACACGAAATGCATCGAGCTGCTGAATATGGTGTTGCTTCGCACTGGCGTTACAAGCAAGCAAATGTTGCCGGAAAGAGCAGCCCAGATGATCTTGGCTGGGTACGCCAACTTCTTGAATGGCAACGCGAAACATCTGATCCAGGTGAATTCCTAGATTCGCTTCGCGACGATCTTGGTGCTGCAGAAGTTTTCGTATTCACACCAAAAGGTGAGGTTGTTGCGCTACCTAAAGGCAGTACGCCAATTGATTTTGCCTATTCAGTTCACACCGAAGTTGGTAACAGATGCGTTGGCGCCAGAATCAACGGCAAACTGGCGCCACTTGACACTCAATTAACTAATGGCGACAACATTGAAATTATTACTAACAAAGCCGATAACGCAGGTCCAAGCCGCGACTGGTTAAACGTGGCCGTAAGTGCCAGAGCGAAATCAAAGATTAAAGCTTGGTTCTCAAAAGAACGCCGTGAAGAGGCGGTTGAACAAGGTAAAGATCAAATTGTTAAAGCCATGAAAAAACATGGCGTACCACTTCGATTGTTAACAAACAATGTGCTTTCTTCACTTGCAGCAGATGGTCATTACCCAGATGTCAGTGCACTTTATGCAGCAGTTGGTGAAGGACATTTAGGTGCCCAAACTGTAGTCACCAGACTTCTAACAGCACTCGGTGGAGATGAAGGCACTATTGAAGATGCCAGTGAGACAGTAACCCCAACAAAGACTCCGCTTCGTCGAAGTGACAAGCCTGATGCAGGGATCACAGTTATTGGCGCAACAGATACTTGGGTTAAGTTAGCGCGTTGCTGCACACCTGTTCCTGGTGATGAGGTATTTGGATTTGTCACACGTGGCTCAGGTATTTCAGTTCACCGTCGTGATTGCGTCAACGCACCAGACTTACTTGCCCAAAGCGAACGACTAGCTGAAGTTTCCTGGACACCCGGAAAGAGCAGCGTTTTCTTAGTTAACATCCAAGTTGAAGCCCTTGATCGAGCTCGATTGCTTTCTGATGTAACCAAGGCACTTAGCGATCAACATGTGAATATTTTGAATGCTTCTGTGACTACATCACGTGATCGGGTAGCCATGAGTAGATTCACATTTGAGATGGCTGATCCATCACACTTAAATCAAGTGCTTCGCGCTGTGCGAAGTATTGACGGAGTGTATGACGTTTATCGCGTATAACGATTAATTCAAATCTGACTGGCTAGATTTAGCAGCATCAAGCAGTGCTTGTGTTTGTGCTTGCTGCTTTTGCAAATCTGTAGCCTTGCGATCATCACCTTTAGCCAATGCTTCAGCGATTTGCTTTTCCAGCTTAGCCAGTGAGTTTTCAAATGATGACACTAGGGAATTTGCGCGCTCAATAACTTCAGGCTTTGATTTGCGCCAGATTTCTTCAACGTGCTTACGTACTTCATCTTCAACTTTCTTAAGACGACGTTCGATCTTGTCACGGTCAGCACGTGGAACGTGACCTGCTTTTTCCCATTTTTCTTGAATGTCGCGAAGTGCTGACTTGGCAGCTTCAACATTCTTAACGGGAAGAATAGCTTCAGCTAGCTTTGCTAATTCTTCTTTAACAACTAAGTTGCCCTTTAGTGATTCATCACGTTCACTGTTTGCTGCATTGCGAGCATCAAAAAACTTGTCTTGCGCTTCCTTGAATTTCTTCCAAAGCTTTTCTTCTTCATTCTTGGCAGCACGTGGAAGTTTCTTCCATTCATCCATAAGTTTCTTGAAGGCTGTTGTTGTGGCAGCCCATTCTTGACTTTCAGATAGGGTAGCTGCCTTTTTAATAAGTGCATTCTTGGCTTCATTTGCTTCGCCGCGAACTTTATCTAGATTGGCAAAATGTGCGCGACGGGCTTTATCAAAAGAAGAACGAGCAGCACTGAATTTCTTCCAAAGTTCTTGCTCCTTTGCCCGGTCGTAAGAAGATAACTTCTTCCATTCATCCAGCATGCTTTTGAACTGTTCGCTAGTTGATTTCCAGGCATTTGAATTGGCTAGGCCTTGGGCTATTTCAGCTATTTCCTCGCGGCGCTTTAGTGCAGCTTCTTTAAGTTGGGCTTTACGAGCGGCTGCAACAACTTTTTGTTCTTCTAGGGCAACGCCTAATTTTCCAGCAAGTTCTTCAAGTTCATGTATTGGACCAAGAGCATTTGGTGTTGTGATCGTTGCCTTAATTCTTTCAACTAAAGCATTAATGGCATCGAAAGAACCCTTGCCATCAGTTAGGCGCTTTAGTGCCAGTTCCGCTTCAGTTTTTAGATCAGCAAAGCGCTTTGTGAAAAAAGCCAAACCTTCTGCTGGGTCGCCGGCTGCGTATTGACCGACCTTAACTTCACCTTGAGAAGTTTTGAGGAAAACATTGCCTTGCTCATCTGCGCGGCCATATTCATTTGATGTTTCAGTCATGATTTTTCCTCATTCCTTCGGGTCCCTTTTGGGCTCTTGTGGTGATTTGTACCTATTAATTATGGCGTAGTTGAAGCAGCGCTAATAACGACTTCTTGAAGCGGTGCACCATCAGTGGTTCCGCCAGAAACACCAGCTTTAGCAATCGCATCTAGGCGATCTAGCCCAGAAGTTATTTGTCCCCAAACGCTGTAGTTCGGTGGAAGTGGTGAATCTTGGTAGACCAAGAAGAACTGACTGCCATTTGTATTTTCGCCACTGTTAGCCATTGCAACTGTGCCTCGGGCATAGATTGCACTGCCATCGCTTCCGGCTTTTGGAAGATTTTCATCAGCAAAACTAAAACCAGGTCCGCCAGTTCCATTGCCAGCAGGATCGCCACATTGCAGAACGTATATGCCATCGGTAGTAAGTCGGTGACATTTAATTCCGTCATAAAACTTGTTGTCTACCAAGTAACTGATTGTCCCAGCTGTTATTGGAGCTTTTGAATCTGTCTGGATAACAAAGTCACCACAGTTTGTGGTCAAAGTTATGTTGGTTGCTGCAACAGCATCAGCAGGTGCTGAAGTGTAAGAAATATTGTTTGCACGTGGGGTGGTAGCAGCGGTGCAACCATCGACCACTGGGGCAGCAGCAGTTGTGCTTGGCGCGGTAATCGGTTCTAAAGCATCATTTGATGGCAGAACTAAATAACTAAGTATTGAAAGACCAATTACTGAATAAGCAGTGACTTTAAGAAATGTCTTTCTAGACATTCTGCTCTGCCGACGCTTTAATTGGCGCTCATGTTTGGCTCTGGCTAATTCACGTTCACGTTTATTGGACACGGCATTTATATTAGGCATCGCAACGGGATGTTCAAAACCTAGAATGCGTTGATTACGGGGTAATCTGGACTTTCTAGGAGTTTTGTTTTGCTAATCAAAAGTTTTGTTGCAGGCCCTTGGCAAACAAATTGCTACTTAGTTGCTCCTTCGCCAAATAGCGAGTGCATAATTATCGATCCTGGTCAGAACGCGCTGCCGGGTATTAAAGATGTAATCGCCGAGCAAAATTTAAAGCCAATTGCGGTTTTGGTCACTCATGGCCACCTTGACCACATGTGGTCAGTGTTTCCGGTCGCAGCTGGCTATGAAATTCCAGCATTCATTCATGGAAGTGACCGCCATTTACTCAGTGATCCTGGCGCTGGATTAAGCGCCCAGACCAGGGCGATGTTGCCTGAACTTGTTGGTAAAGATGATGTCTTCGCTGAACCAAGTGAAGTTGTTGAAGTGCGCGATCAGTTGGATCTAAATGTTGCCGGTATGAAATTTGTTGTTAGGCATACTCCTGGCCACACTGCAGGTTCGGTAATTTTTGTGGCAGATGGTCAAACTCAAACAGTTTTTACGGGTGACACCTTATTTGCTGGCGCGATCGGCAGAACTGATCTTCCGGGCAGTTCACCTGAAGACATGAATACTTCATTGCGTGATGTCATCATGAACTTGCCGATAGATGCCAATATCTATCCTGGCCACGGTCCATCTAGCAGAATGGATATTGAACTTCGCAATAACCCGTATTTAACAAGAGTTAGTCAAGGATTATCGGCAACATGAGTGATTTGTTTAAAGCACCCAAGGGTACTTACGACGTTATTCCGCCATTTTCAAATCTTTGGTTGCATGTTAAAAATGCGCTTTCAACTCCACCCAAATTAAGTGGCTATGGATACATCGAAACTCCGATGTTCGAAGACACTGCTTTATTTGTTCGAGGTGTCGGCGAATCAACAGATGTAGTTTCAAAAGAGATGTACACCTTTGAAGATAAAGGTGGCCGTAGTTTAACTTTGAGACCTGAAGGCACAGCTGGTGTTCTTCGAGCAATGCTAGAAAACAGAATGGACAAAGGTCCACTTCCTGCAAAAGTTTGGTACACCGGACCGAACTTTAGATACGAACAACCGCAATCCGGTAGATACCGTCAACACACCCAAGTTGGTGTTGAAGCCATTGGATCAATGGATCCAGCTTTAGATGCTGAAGTTATCTGGATGGCAATTTATGCCCAGCGTGAATTACTTGGCCTCAAGAATGTTCGATTGCTTATTAATTCACTTGGCTGCGCTAATTGTCGCCCTGCTTATCGTGAAAAACTTGTTGCCTTCTTAAATGGCCTTGACTTAGATGAACCAACTAAAGCACGAATAAAAATTAATCCGCTTCGCGTTTTAGATGACAAACGCCCTGAAGTTCAAAAACAACTAAAAGATGCTCCACTAATTCCAGATCACCTTTGCGATGATTGTCAGAATCACCACAACAAAGTACTTGGTTACCTAGATGTACTGGAAGTTAAGTACGAATCAGCTCCACGCCTTGTGCGCGGCCTAGATTATTACGTTCGCACAACGTTCGAATGTGTACATGATGGCCTCGGTGCACAATCTGCCATAGGTGGTGGTGGACGTTACGACGGACTTATTGAAACTCTTGGTGGGCCAGCTATCGGTGGTGTTGGATTTGGACTTGGTGTTGATCGAACTTGTCTTGCGGTTCAAGCAGAAGGTTTAAATCTCGCACCTCATTCAAATACAGATGTCTATGTCATCCCACTTGGTGAAGCGGCTTCGACTAGATGCTTCCACTTACTAGGTGAAATTCGCAAAGCTGGCTATGGGGCAGAGATCGCACTTGATAATCGAAGCGTTAAAGCTGCCATGAAGGGTGCTGATCGCTCGGGGGCAAAGTTTGCTTTACTTATCGGCGATGATGAGATGCAAAACCACACAGTTGTTCTGAAAAATTTGGGTAGCGGGGAACAGGAAACGTTCGCACTAGAATTGTTGTCGCAACGTCTAACCGATTTACTTAAATAACCCCAAAACGAGGATTTAATGTTACGTACACATGACGCGGGTACTTTGCGCCGTGAACATGCTGGTCAAACTGTCACGCTAACTGGCTGGGTTGGACGTCGCCGTGACCATGGTGGCATCGCATTCCTAGACCTTCGCGATCGAACTGGCAC
>JBDLPR010000131.1:0-3180 GCA_039800985.1 Actinomycetota bacterium
CGCGTGGATCAAATCCAACAATGTCGTAATTTTCTAAAATCTGTGGGCTAACAACCCACTCAGCAGCTCTTGCATATTGAATTCCACTGCCACCTGGACCACCTGGATTTAAAACAAGTGAGCCTAAGGTATTTTCATCTGCTTTTAATCTCACAACAGAAATTGAAATTACTTTTTCGTACGGTTTTTCATAATTAAGTGGCACAGCCATGTTCGCGCAATCAAAACCATCACCGCAGTCTGACCAATTTAATTCCTGCGAATAAAACCCAGTTAAATCCATTGGGTTTGCCGGATTGGCTGATGGCGTGACCGCAGCACTTGGTTCTTGTGGATTAACTTCTTGAAAACTAACAAATGCAGTAATTAATAAAACAATGGCAACAAACGCTGCAATAACCCTACGCATTACCACTTCCACTATTTAGTAACGCTGGATTTCGCATAGTTACTAACATTGATTCAAAGGCTGATACTGGATTTACGTTAGCTAATAAATTATCGCGAGTCTCTCTAATTACATCGATGCGTTTTAGCGATTGCTCTGAAGTGCTGGAGCTTGCAACTTTTTCAACTTTGGCACGATGCTCTTCGTTAATCAGTTCTAAGTTTGCACCTGATTGCACAACCAAAACATCGCGATAGAACCCGGTTAAATCAAGAAGTACTCGATCGAATTGATCACTTAAAACGCGTCTACGACGATCTTTTGATCTTTTCTCTAGTGCTTTAACGGCAGACTTAATTTGGCGTTCCACACCTTTAAATCCTTCAGCACCATCACCAAAAGCCGTTCGAATGTTTTGTTCATCTTGAGAATCCAACGGTTCGACGATTGCATCAGTATCAGCATTTGCATTGGCCACAATTGCCGCAGCCATTTCAAAACATGAAACTACTGAATTAACTCGTGATGGCATGTCCAGAATTTCATCGCGACGTTCGCGCACTGCACTATCAGTTGCAAGAGCTCGGGCTCTTCCAATGTGACCTTGGGCAGCTCGCGCAGCAAACTTTGCCATTGTTGGATCTATTCCAAATCTGTCGGTTAGTTGCTGGGCAATCGAATCAAGTGATGGTGTATTTAAAACAACCTGACGACAGCGACTACGAATTGTTTCAAAAACATCATCAGAAGTTGGAGCGCAGAGCAACCAAACTGTCGCAGGTGGTGGTTCTTCTAAGCTTTTCAAAAGAGTTGATGCAGCTTCTGCTCTAAAGCGATCAACATCTTCAATCACGATCACATGCCAATGTGCTCGGCTTGGTGCTAACGCCGCACGTTCAATTAAAGCCCGGGTATCTTCGACAGAATAAATTAAACCTTCAGGAACTATATGTTCGATATCAACATGTGTTCCAGCCATTGCATTTTTGCAATCAACGCAAGTGCCGCAGCCACCTTGAGAGCAAACTAAAGCTGCTGCGAAAGCTAACGCACTTGTACTGCGCCCGCTTCCAGGAGGGCCAGTAATTAACCAAGCATGCGTCATTGCATTGCCCACCGCACGCTGCCCCAAAACTATTTGTTTAGCATCAGCTGCGGCTTTAGTTAATTGTCCGACTGCATCATCTTGACCAATGAGTGAATCAAAAACACTCATTTCTTAGGTAGCACCGCCAGAACAGCTTCGCGAATTGCTAATTCAACATCATCTTTATCTTTGGTTGCATCGATCAAAACATTTGGCCTGCCAGATTTTGCAGCCATGTTACGGAACGCTTGGTGCACAGCATGATGGAATTCACGTGACTGAATTTCCATTCGATCTGTGCCATCCATGCGTTGTTCGCCATCTTCAGCTGGAACATCCATGTAAATAGTGAAATCGGGAATCAAATTCTCTGTTGCCCAAACACTTAGATTTCTTATTTGTTCTTCACCAAGTCCCCTAGCAATGCCTTGGTAGGCAACCGAAGAATCGATGTATCGATCACAAATTACTACAGCGCCGCGATCCAGGGCAGGTTTAATTTTGTTTTGTGCATGATCACCGCGAGCTGCAGCAAATAGCAAAGCTTCGGTGTGATCTGGCATATCCAAGATTTCTGGATCAAGCAAAATGTTTCGAATCTTTTCAGCAGTTGGTGTGCCGCCTGGTTCGCGGGTTAAGAGCACTTCGTAACCTTGGGATTCAAGCCAAGCTGCGAGACGTTTTGAATGCGTGGATTTACCCGCGCCTTCGCCACCTTCCATCGCGATAAAGAATCCGGTCATCACAAAACTCTATTTTGCGCTAGCAGCTTTTTTCTTGGCAGCAGATTTCTTAGCTGTTTTCTTTTTAGCTGGTGCTTTCTTAGCAGTTTCTTTCTTCGCCGAAGACTTACGCGCTGAAGCCTTCTTAGGTGACGGACCAGCAGCGCGACGTTCAGCAAGTAAGTCAGAAGCTCGCTCAATTGAAATAGTTTCAACTGAATCGCTACGAAGTGATGCGTTTGTTTCACCGTCAGTTACGTATGTACCAAATCGACCTTCACGAACTACAACTTCTTTACCTGTTGATGGATCGGTACCAACGACCTTAAGCGGACCAGCTGCTTGACCGCGGCCACGACGAATTTTTGGCTGAGCATAAAGAGCCAAGGCTTCTTCAAGTGTGCAAGTGAAAATTGATTCTTCTGATGGAAGCGTGCGTGAATCTTTACCTTTTAACAAATATGGGCCATAACGACCATTTTGTGCAGTGATTGGTTCACCGCTTTCTGGATCGATTCCAACTTCTCGTGGAAGTGAAAACATCTTTAATGCATCTTCAAGTGTGACGTCTTCAACGGTCATAGTTGAGAAAAGTGAAGCGGTGCGAGCTTTTGCGGACTTCTTTGAATTTTCTGGAAGCACTTGAGTGAAGTAAGGACCAAAACGTCCGGTCTTAACCATCAACATCATGCCAGTGTCAGGTTCAATACCTAATTCACGTTCTGCTTTTGGTGCATTGAATAGTTCTTCAGCTTTTTCAGCTGTCATTTCATCGGGTGCTAGATCTGGTGGGATGTTTGCTCGTTGCAAAGTTTCGCCTTCGCCGCGTTCCAAATATGGACCGTAGCGACCAACACGAACGATGCCGTTGTGACCATCAATTGGAATCGAAGCCATTGCACGTGCATCGATGTCGCCATAAACCGCGACAAGTGGCGCAAGCCCAGGAAAAATTGTGCCGTGATCGTTTTCACCAAAATAAA
>JBDLPR010000132.1:0-4620 GCA_039800985.1 Actinomycetota bacterium
CGGCGACCAATTTTCATCTGGCCAACATCAAATGCGGTGTCAGTTCCTGGACGACCACTTGCGGCCCAGTAGCGAACACCATCACTGCCATGTTCATCAAGTAAATCAAGTGGGGTAACAACGTTGCCTTTTGATTTACTCATCTTCTTGCGATCTGGATCAAGGATCCAACCGCTAATTGAAGCATGCTTCCACGGCAAACAATCTTCTTCAAAGTGCGCGCGAACAACTGTGCTAAATAACCAAGTGCGAATAATTTCGTGAGCTTGTGGCCTGACATCGAATGGGAAAACGCGTTTCCATAAATCTTCATCAACACTCCAGCCACCAGCAATCTGTGGTGTTAGTGAAGATGTTGCCCAAGTGTCCATGACATCTGGATCACCGATGAAACCATTTGGCTTGCCGCGCTGAGTTTCTTCATAACCAGTAGGCACATCTGTTGATGGATCAATTGGTAGCACGTCTTCTTTAGGTGTCAGTACTTGATCCCAAATTGGATTACTTTCACCATCAAGTGCGTACCAAACTGGAATCGGCACACCAAAGAAACGCTGACGGCTAATTAACCAGTCGCCATTTAAGCCTTCAACCCAGTTTTGGTAACGAACTTTCATGTGATCTGGATGCCAAGTTATGTTGCGTCCGCGATCTACTAACTTTTCTCGAAGATCTTGGTCTCGGCCACCATTGCGGATGTACCACTGTCGAGTGGTCACAATTTCAAGAGGCTTATCGCCTTTTTCAAAGAATTTAACTGGGTGGGTGATTGGTTTTAGTTCACCAACAAGGTCACCGGATTCACGAAGTAATTCAGCGATCTTTTCTTTTGCTGAGTGGGCAGTCAAACCAGCAAGTGCGGCATAGGCAGCTTTGCCATTTTCGGTTTCAATCCACGAAGGGATTTCAGAAAGAATTCGACCATCCCAACCGATGATTGGTCTTGTTGGAAGTTGCAGTTCGCGCCACCAAGTTACGTCAGTGACATCACCAAAAGTACAGATCATTGCAATTCCTGAACCCTTTTCAGGATCCGCTAAATGATGGGCAACTACTGGAACTTCAACACCAAAGATTGGTGAAGTAACTGTTGTGCCAAATAGTGGTTTGTAACGATCATCTTGCGGGTTTGCAACCAGTGCAACAACTGCCGGAATAAGTTCTGGGCGAGTGGTTTCTATATATAAAGGTGTGCCATCTGGTTTCTTGAAACCTACACGGTGATAAGCGCCAGGTCGCTCACGGTCTTCAAGTTCTGCTTGGGCAACTGCTGTGCGGAAGGTAACGTCCCAAAGAGTTGGTGCTTCAGTTTGATATGCCTCATTGCGACCAAGATTGCGAAGGAATGCGCGCTGTGAGATTGCTCGGGCTTTAGCGTCAATAGTTTGGTAAGTCATCTTCCAATCAACGCTTACACCTAGGCGACGCCACAGATCTTCGAAAGCTTTTTCATCTTCAATAGTTAGTTGCTCACAAAGTTCAACGAAATTGCGACGTGAGACTGGAATTTGGTCTTTACCTGGTTCAGCCGGTGGGGTGAAGTTTGGATCGTAGGGAAGTGACGGGTCGCAGCGAACACCAAAGTAGTTCTGCACGCGCCGCTCTGTAGGCAGACCGTTGTCATCCCAGCCCATTGGATAGAAAACTTTTTTGCCGTTCATGCGCTGGTAGCGCGCGATGCAGTCGGTGTGGGTATAAGAAAAAACGTGGCCTACGTGTAGTGAACCTGAAACAGTTGGTGGCGGAGTATCAATTGAAAAGACTTGGTCACGATTTGCAGTTCGATCAAATGAGTACGTGCCTTGACTTTCCCATGCGCCGGCCCACTTGCGGTCAATCCCATCAAGTGTTGGTTTTTCAGGCATACGATCGGCGGTCATGAGCCTTAATTCTACGAGGTAATTACGCGGGTAAATAAATGCGTTTAGTTGCTACCTAGAATTAACCCATGTCTTCTGATTCCCCAATCGCCGAATTAAAGCGCGTCGAAGAAGTTCTGGAATCACGCCAACCTGAAACGATCATCGAGCCAAGCCTTGATCGAATCAGTCATTTAATGACATTGCTTGGTGACCCCCAGCTGGCTTATCCAGTTATTCACGTCACCGGTACCAACGGTAAAACTTCAACTTCTCGCATGATCGAAAGTCTGCTGCGCGAGATGGGTTTGAACACTGGCTTGGTTACTAGCCCTCATCTTCATCACATCACTGAACGAATCCGCTTTAATGGCGAACCAATTAGCGCTGAAAAGTTTGTTGAAACTTATGACGAGATCGAACCATTTTTAGCCCTTGTTGATACTGAAAGTTTGGCAAGTGGTGGCCCAGCAATGAGCTACTTCGAAGTGGTAACTGGAATGGCTTTTGCAGCTTTTGCCGACGCACCTGTTGATGTTGCCATTGTTGAAGTTGGCATGGGCGGAACTTGGGATGCCACAAATGTTGTACAGCCAGTTGTTTCAGTAGTAACCCCAATTGGTTTAGATCATGCTGATTACTTAGGTGACACGATTGAAGCGGTTGCAACTGAAAAATCTGGAATTATCAAAAACGGGTCTGTTGCAGTTCTAGCACCGCAAGTTCCATCTGTTGCGCAAATCTTGCTTGCCCGCGCAGTTGAAGTTGATGCCACAGTTGCAAGACAAGGTGTTGAATTTTCAGTGCGGGATCGCGCATTAGCTATTGGTGGACAAGTTTTAACCCTTGAAGGATTAACCGGAACTTACGAACAAGTTTTGCTGCCACTTTTTGGTGACCACCAAGCAGCAAATGCATCTTTAGCTCTTGCTGCAGTTGAGGCATTCTTTGGTGGATCAAATCAACTAAATGAAGGTTCAGTTCGCCGTGGGTTTGGAAATGCAACTTCACCCGGTCGTCTTGAAGTTGTTAAACGAAGTCCGACAGTGATTGTTGATGCAGCTCACAACCCACATGGCGCAAATGTCTTGGCACATGCATTGCAAGAGTCATTCACTTTTGATCACATCATCGGTGTGATCTCAGTTATGGCCGATAAAGATGTTCAAGGTGTGCTTGAAGCACTAGAACCAGTGATGCAAGAAGTTGTGGTTACCTGGAATGGTTCGCCACGAGCAATGCAGGTCGATGAAATTAAAGAATTGGCTGAACAAGTTTTTGGTGCTGAGCGTGTGCACACTTCACCAAACCTTAGTGCTGCAATTGATAAAGGTATTGAACTAGCCGATGGCGCAGGCACTGCAGGCGTTGGTGTTGTAATCACGGGATCTGTTGTTACGGCAGCTAAAGGTCGCGCGTTAACCGGACATTTTGAGGCGATGTAATGAAAGTAATGGGTAGCGCAACGCTATTTTTCGAAGCGATTGTGATTTCTCTTGCAATTCCGGTAGCCATTTCTATTTACGACGTACCAAAGACAACCGCGCTGGTTCTTGGCTTTGGATTAGCTATTCTTTGCGTGGTTGCTGTTGGCGCGATGCGCCGTGATCGTAAAACTGCAGTGCTGGCAGGTTCACTAGTTCAATTGCTTGTATTGCTTGCAAGTTTTCTGGTTAAGCCGCTATTAATCCCAGGCATCATGTTCACACTGATCTGGGCATTGGCCGTTAGATTAAGCGGAAAGTTACCCGCTTAAATTCCCCTAGAATTGTGGGCATGTCACAACGCACCCTAGTTTTAGTAAAGCCTGATGGCGTCCAACGTGGACTAATCGGCGAAGTAATTGGTCGTATCGAACGCAAAGGTTTCAAGATCGTCGCTCTTGAACTTCGCACATTAGATCGCCAAACAGCTGAAACACATTACGGCGAACATAAAGACAAGCCATTTTTCAAAGATCTTGTTGACTTCGTTACTGGTGGCCCACTTGTGGCTGCAGTAATCGAAGGTAACGAAGCAATTGCTGCTTGGCGCCAAATGATGGGCGCGACCAATCCAGCTAACGCTGCGATGGGAACTATCCGTGGCGACCTTGCTACTGAAACTCAGTTCAACGTTTCACACGGATCTGATTCAGAAGAATCAGCAGCCCGCGAAATCAAATTATTCTTCCCGAACCTTTAAGGACTAAGCGCATGAGCGTCCAGTCAGTATTCCCACAGCTGGAACAGTTACTACCTAAAGTTTCAAAACCAGTTCAGTATGTTGGCGGCGAACTTAATGCTGTCATCAAACCTTGGGATGATGTTTTAGTTCGCTGGTGCCTGATGTATCCAGATGCCTACGAAGTGGGCATCCCAAACCAGGGTGTCCAAATCCTTTACGAAGTAATAAATGAGCGAGCTGATTCACTTTGTGAGCGCACTTATTCAGTTTGGCCAGATCTTGAAAAACTGATGCGTGAAAATAACGTGCCCCAGTTCACTGTTGAAGCACATCGTCCGGTTGGCGCTTTTGATTTATTTGGTGTTTCGTTCTCAACCGAACTTGGCTACACCAACATGCTTAACGCGATTGATTTAGCCGGAGTGCCAATACATTCGAAAGATCGTGGTGATAACGATCCATTAGTAATTGCTGGGGGACATGCGGCTTTTAATCCAGAACCAATAGCAAATTTTATTGATGCGGCAGTCCTTGGCGATGGTGAACAAGCAGTTCTAAGAATTACAGACATCGTTGCTGACTTTAAAAAAGCTGG
>JBDLPR010000133.1:0-10849 GCA_039800985.1 Actinomycetota bacterium
AAGCTGGTTATCAACCAGAAGTTGCCTACTTCGAATGTCTACACGAACTAAAGCTAATCGTTGACTTGATGTACGAAGGTGGCATTGCTAAGCAGCGCTGGTCAGTATCTGACACAGCTGAATACGGCGACTATGTTTCAGGTCCACGCGTGATCGATGCTCGCGTTAAGGAATCAATGAAGGCCGTACTTAAAGACATTCAGTCAGGTGCATTTGCTAAGCGATTCATCGATGACCAAGATGCTGGCGCACCAGAATTCAAGGCACTTCGCGCTAAAGGCGAGGCACACCCAATCGAAGCAACTGGCCGCGAACTTCGTAAGTTGATGTCATGGGTTAAGTCTGGCGATAGTGACTACAAAGAAGGCACTGCTGCTCGCTAACAAATCTTGTTAATTAAAAAGTCCGCTTATTACAAGCGGACTTTTTAATTCTTAGTGCTTGTGTATTTGAAGGTAGGCTCTTGCTATGCCTTCAGCACTTGTTACCGGCACATTTAACCCACCACACATGGGTCATGTGCAGCTAATTAAAGCTGCCATTGAAAAGCGCGACCATGTTGTAGTTGTAGTACTTGCTCAGCCACACGACCGAGTCAGTGCTGCAGATCGTGCTCGAGCGCTGCAGCAAGACTGTTTGGCAGAAGGCGTATCTGAAACAGCCATGACAGTTGTTCATGGATATGAATCAACCCCGTATGACTTAGATGACACCGCGGCTTGGGATTCAAATGCCCGCGTCATTCAAGCCCACCTTCGCCAAACGCCACCTGTTGACCTTCTAGTAACCTCTGAAAAATCAGGGGATAAGTTCGCTCAAAAACTTGGCCTACATCACTTCAGTTTCGATCCAGATCGCAAAATCGTTCCAGTATCTTCCACCCAGATTCGCAAAGACTTAATCGGTAACTGGCATTTACTTGGCCCAGGTTCAAGAGAACTTTTAGCCATTCGCGCAGTTTTTATTGGCGCTGAATCAACTGGAACCACCACCACAACACTTGCTGTGCAAGAGGCCCTTAAAAAGCGTGGTGGTAACTTCACTGGAACTAACTGGATCCGTGAATATGGTCGCGATTTAACTATGCGCAAAAAAGAACAAGCTGAATCAATGGGCTTAACTGAACATGCCGTTCCATGGACAGCAACTGACTTTGTGGAAATTGCAGTTGTTCAGCAGCAGTTAGAAGATGTGGCAGCAAGAACTGGTGGACCGGTTGTTTGCTGCGATACCGATGTCTTTGCAACGATCATTTGGGAACGTCGATACTTAGGTAACAAAGCAAGTCTTCCAATGCCAGAAACCACCCAAAACCGTATTTATTTTGTAACTCAACCTGATGGCGTTCCATTTGTTCAGGACAAAATCCGAGACAGTGAAAACCTTCGCTATTCGATGACCCGTGAATTCGAAGATGATCTAGTTAGCACTGGACGTTCTTGGTTGTCTCTAGATGGCAGCGTTGAAACCAGAGTTGAATTAGCCCTTGATGCAATTGATTCTGCAATGCGTCAAGCTTTTGATTTTCAAACTGCTGAGTAATTAAAAATGGCACCAAAATTAAAGTCGATTAAATCGATCCAGGAATACTTAGCAACCCAAGATAAACAATTAGCCAGAGCGCTTAAAGGTGCACCGCTTTATCCAAATGCAAAGCATCCAGAACACAATTCACATTTTGAAACTATTTCCTTTGCGGTAATTGGCCAGCAACTATCTGGCAAAGCTGCTGACACCATTACCAAACGCTTATTAAAGAAAACTGGAAGACCACTTAAGCCACGCAAGGTAATCAAACTTGGGCATGATGAACTTCGGGAATGCGGATTAAGTAATGCCAAAGCCAGAACTATTTTGGAATTAAGCCAAGCAATTGTTGATGGGTTCAAACTAGAAAGCGTTGATGGATTAAGCGACGAAGAAATCTTGAAAGAGTTAACTCAGTTCTGGGGGATTGGTCGTTGGACTGTTGAGATGTTCATGATGTTTCGTTTGGGACGCATGGACATTTGGCCAACAGGTGATCTTGGCGTTCGCAAAGGTTGGGCCAAGATTCAAAAATTACCTTCCGTGCCAACTGAAAAAGAATTAACTTTCATGGCCGATCACTTAAAGCCATATCGAAGTGTGGTGGCCTGGCATTGTTGGCGCATGCTAGATGAAGAGCCAGAGTTTTGGTGATCCTTGAAACGAGCAGGCTAGAACTGCACCAAGTAAGCGTTGAAGATTTACTGCTTTTAGATGTCGATCCCTTAAGCCCGGAATTATTTGAAGGAAAACCGTTTACTAACCCCTTTCAAGTGTTGCAGACTGGCCCAAGCCCAGTTCGATATAGAGCCCCCCAAGTTAGACAAAATCCAGAACTAAACATCTGGTTTATTCGTTGGATTGTTGAAAAGAGTTCAAACCAAGTAGTTGGTTCAATTAGTTTCCATTCAGCCCCTGACCAAGAGGGTCGCATCGAGGTTGGCTTAGGTATTGCTGACGAAAAACAAAACCTTGGCTATGCCAAGGAAGCGCTTTTGGCGATTTGGGCTTGGGCACTTGGGATGCCTGGTGTGAAGATTTTCCGCTACACAGTCTCGCCACATAACGCTGCATCAATATCAGTAATTAAGTTTTTTGATTTTGATCACATTGGTGTCCAGATCGACGAGGAAGATGGCCCCGAAGACATCTATGAGATGACTTGCGAAACTTTCGCGAAAAATCTTCCAGAGTATCGCCGTAAACTTTCATTATGACCAAACCTGTTGTTCTAATTGCCGAAGAATTATCACCTGCCACTGTTGCAGAACTGGGTGATGGGTTTGAAATCAAGTACTGTGACGGGGCTGATCGCGCCGCCTTAATGCCAGCACTTGCGGATGCAGATGCGATTCTTGTTCGCTCAGCAACCAAAGTTGATGCCGAGGCAATTGCAGCTGCGCCAAACCTAAAAGTTATTGCCCGTGCCGGCGTTGGTCTAGATAACGTTGATATTCCAGCGGCTACAGCAGCTGGTGTGCTGGTGGTAAATGCACCAACAAGCAACATTGTTTCTGCCGCTGAACTTGCAGTGGGTTTACTTATGGCCAGTGCACGAAACATTGTTCCGGCAAATCTTGCATTAAAGAATGGCAAGTGGGCTCGTTCAAAATTTGGTGGTGTTGAACTTCAAGATAAAACAGTTGGCATCATTGGCATGGGCAAAATCGGTTTACTGGTAGCTAAGCGCCTTGCTGGTTTTGACATGAAATTTGTTGCTTACGATCCATATGTGAAGCAATCACCAACTGGTGGACCTGAAATCAAAATGGTTGACTTAGATGAACTACTTAAAGTTTCTGATTTCATTACGTTGCATCTTCCGAAGACCGCTGAAACAGTTGGGCTGATCAATGCTGATGCGCTTAAAAAAGTTAAGCCAACTGTGCACATTATTAATGCAGCCCGTGGCGGGGTACTTGATGAAACAGCATTACTTGAAGCGCTTAACGAAGGCCGCGTTGCCGGCGCTGGCTTAGATGTTTATGCAACAGAACCTTGCTCCGATTCGCCGCTATTCGCCCTTGATCAAGTTGTGGCAACCCCACACCTTGGTGCCTCAACTGAAGAAGCTCAAGAAAAGGCTGGCGTTGCCGTAGCGCAATCAGTTGTGGCATTTTTTGCAGGCAAAGAAGTGCCTGGTGCTTTTAATGCCGATCAGTTAAATAAGTAATTATTTACTGAACGATTCGGCCGTAAGCCTTGTGAACCATAACCCAGTCGTTATCTAATTCATCGATCCGAACTTGATTAGCCCGGGATGCACTTGCGTAAGTTGCGTGAATTACTTTTCCATCACCGATATATAAAGCCACATGTTGCACGCCACCACCACTTCGACCAGAGAAAACTAGGTCCCCAGGAATAAGTTCTTCTCGGGTAATTGGTTGCACAATTGGCAGTAAGTTTCCAGTTCCGTGCGGCAAGTAAATTCCGGCTTGCTCATAAGCCCAGCGAACTAGCCCTGAGCAGTCAAATGAATTCGGTCCAATGCCACCAGCGCGGTATCGGGCGCCGGATTCCTTGGTTAGCGCAGCAGCAATTGCAACTTGGGCTTGTTCAGCAGTAACTGGCGTTGAGCCAAGAGTCTTCACCCTGGCGCGGGCAGTTTTGTTCTTGCGCACCGTATTGGTTTTAGGAGTTGCTGACTTCACGACCGTTGAAGACGAAGGAGTCTGCTCAGGTTTGGCCTGAGCAGGAGTACTTAAGAGAAGTAGACCTGCAGCAATTGCAGGCACAGCAAAAGCTCGGACTTTTCGATTTTGCATACGTTTTGATCCTTTTGCAGCTGGGAAAAGTTTGGAAGCCTTTTCGACCATACGTTGGTCAACTGGCCATTCCCAAACCGCGAAACGCCGAAAACCCTATGTTTTGCGTTGGAATTTATTAATGTGATCTATCCCACTTTGCTATAAACCCCAGAAATAAATGGGTTTGTTTACTAAATACACTTATTCACAATCTAATTAATTATTTTTCAATTCAACTTACAAATTAGGACTCATCATCAGCGCAATCCAAAAAGAAATCTCACATAAATTCCTGGGGGATTCTTTAATTCTTGCTTCGGCTGTTGCGTTTGGCTTGATGGTGGTTTTTAGCCGCTGGTCTTATGACGCAGGAATGAATCCGGCCAGCTTTTTATTTTTACGATTTGGAATTGCAGCAATTTGTTTATGGGCAATCGTTTATGCCAAGGGACTAAAGCTGCCAAGCCGGAATTTGTCTTTTAAAGCTCTTGGCATGGGAACTATGTATGTGGGAAATGCCGGCGCATATTTTGTTGCCCTGACCATGGCACCACCTGCGGTGGTTGCAATGTTGTTCTATTTATATCCAGCATTTGTGGCAATCTTGGCATTTTTTATTCTGCATGAGCGAATTAATCTAAAGAGCGGTCTGGCAATGATCCTTGCAATTGTTGGGGCTGCATTCACGATTGGATTCACCATTCAATCAGGTTCCGCACTTGGAACATTTCTAGCAATACTTTCCGGTGTTGTTTATTCTGCATTTCTTGTAATTGGTCGTAAATGGTCGGACAACATTGATCCACTTGTTCGAACAGCATTGGTTACCACTTCAGCTACAGGTGTCTTTGCAATTGCCAGTATTTTCTTTGGTTTTGATTTGCCAACAAATGCATTGGGCTGGGTTGGCGTTTTGTGTATTAGTTTGATTTCAACGGTATTTGCAATTACTGCTTTATTAGCAGGTCTGCGCTACGTGAAGTCAACACATGTAGCCACACTTTCAGCAACTGAGCCTGTTGTGGCAGCGATCGCTTCAGCAACAGTTTTAGGTCAATCGCTGACAAGTGCATTTATTGTTGGCGCTGCGATGATCGTGGCATCAGCCTTAATCATTGCTAATGACTAACCAGCGACGATGTCGCCTTCAGCACTAACAACTTCAACGCCCAGACTTTCAAGGTATTTGATGGCTGCATCAAGATCAGCTTGTTCACCTTTTATTTCAACAATCATCCAACCGAAATGGTTTTCAATCGATGCACGGCGAATACTAGGAATTACATTGAAGTCTTTAACCACGTGATAAATCACTGGTTCAGCAACACGGTTTTCTGGGAAAGTAAGTCGCAGATGTTTAGTTGCCATTATTAATCCCTAATTGCTCGGTTAACTGCCGATACTACTGCTTTTAGTGATGCAGTAACGATAGATGAATCAATACCAACACCCCATAGCGTGCGACCACCAATTGAACATTCAAGGTATGCGGCTGCCTGAGCATCGCCACCGGTGCTCATCGCATGTTCGTGGTAATCAAGGACACGAACATCAACGCCAACATTGGCCATCGCATTTGAAAAAGCTGCAATTGGTCCATTGCCAACACCTTCAATATCAACGGTGCCTGAAATAGAAGTGGTATCACCCATAGTCACTTTGACCTTAGTGTCACCTTCAACGTCGCTATCAACTGCCACTGTCTTTAGCTTGAAGCGACCCCATGGTTTTTCATTGTTAGGCAAGTATTCATCTTTAAAGATTTCCCACATCTGAGCTGGAGTCACTTCACCTCCAGCTTCATCAGTGTGATGTTGAATAACTTGGCTAAATTCGATCTGCAAGCGACGTGGAAGTTCCAGTTTGTTTTCAGTGCGCATTATGTATGCAACACCGCCCTTACCGGATTGTGAATTAACGCGGATCACAGCTTCGTAGCTACGACCAACATCTTTTGGATCAATCGGTAGGTAGGGAACTGCCCACTTTTGTTTATCAATTGAAATACCAGCAGCATCGGCATCCATTTTCATGATCGCAAGACCTTTATTGATTGCATCTTGGTGCGAACCAGAAAATGCAGTGAAGACTAAGTCGCCACCGTATGGGTGACGTTCTGGAACCGGCAGCTGGTTGCAGTATTCAACTGTGCGGCGAATTTCATCAATGTTGCCAAAATTGATTTGGGGATCAATTCCTTGGCTGAACAAGTTCATCCCAAGAGTTACCAAGCAAACATTTCCAGTTCGTTCACCATTTCCGAACAAACAGCCTTCAATGCGATCGGCACCTGCCATATAACCAAGTTCAGCTGCAGCAACACCTGTTCCACGGTCATTGTGTGGGTGAAGTGAAATCACAATTGAATCGCGGTAACGAAGATTTCGATGCATGTATTCGATGCTGTCGGCATAAACATTCGGGGTTGCCATTTCAACAGTTGCTGGCAAGTTCACAATTACTTTGTTATCTGGAGTTGGTTTCCAAACGTCGTTGACTGCATTAATGACTTCAATTGCGTAATCAAGTTCAGTACCAGTAAATGATTCAGGGGAGTATTCGTAATAAATGTCAGTTTTGTCCTGAATTTGTTCGGCATACTTCAAACAAAGTTCTGCGCCACGAACGGCAATTTCTTTGATGCCATCTTTATCAAGATCAAAAACCACGCGACGTTGCAAAGTTGAAGTTGAGTTATAAAGGTGCACGATTGCCTGCGGGGCACCTTCAATTGCTTCAAAAGTGCGTTCAATTAGGTGTTCTCGTGCTTGGGTTAGTACTTGAATCACCACATCATCTGGAATCAACTTTTCGTCGATTAACATGCGCACAAAATCAAAGTCAGTTTGGCTAGCTGATGGGAAGCCAACTTCGATTTCTTTGTAACCCATTTGCACAAGCAGTTCGAACATACGTCGCTTGCGATCAGGGGTCATTGGATCGATTAAAGCTTGGTTACCATCGCGAAGATCAACTGCGCACCAACGGGGCGCTTTGGTGATTACCTGGTTTGGCCAAGTGCGGTCTTTTAGGTCAATTGGCGCAAAGGGTTGATAACGCTCAAAGGCCATGCCAGATGGTTTCTGGCGATTGCGGTCTTCATATTTATTCATTTGGATCTCTCCGAAAATTCTTTATGTACGAGGGTTTGGGTATTACTTAGTAATCCAGCAAGCAAAAACACCGCAACGAGTGGGCCGGATGATTAGGCCTCGTTGCGGCTGCGAAGTAGCAGGCTCGCGTACATTGTCTGTAAGCCTACCTGCCTAAATTGCAGTTTGTTAAATCGAAGATTTTTAGCAAAAGGTACTTCGCCAGTACCCTTTATGCATGGCAAAAGACATCAAATTAGCGGTAATTGCAGGCGATGGCATCGGCACCGAAGTGGTCGCTGAAGGTCTAAAAGTTCTAAATGCAATTGCACCAATCGCTGGTTTGAATATCTCAACGACTGACTACGACCTTGGCGCTCGCCGTTACAACGCAACTGGCGAAACTTTGCCAGACAGCGTTGTTGCTGAACTTAAGAAACAAGATGCGATCTTGCTTGGCGCAATCGGTGACCCATCCGTTGCCCCAGGGATTCTTGAACGTGGCGTGCTTTTGCCACTTCGTTTCAAATTAGACCATCACGTGAACCTTCGCCCGGTAAAACTATTTGAAGGTGTTAAGTCGCCAGTTGCTGGAAAAGGTCCAAAAGAAATTGATTTTGTAGTTTGCCGCGAAGGCACTGAAGGCCCTTACGTTGGCGCTGGCGGCTTCCTTCGCAAAGACACGCCACACGAAGTAGCAACTGAAGTCAGTATTAATACTCGCTTTGGCGCTGAGCGCATTATTCGAGATGCTTTCCAACGCGCTACCAAGCGTCGCAACAAAGTGACTTTGGTTCACAAAACCAACGTTTTGGTTTATGCCGGTGATGTCTGGGCCAGAGCTTTTGCTGATGTGGCAAAAGAATTTCCAAATGTGCAAACTGATTACTGTCACGTTGATGCAGCCAGCATGTTCTTTTTAACTCAGCCTGAACGCTTTGACGTTGTAGTTACCGACAATTTATTTGGCGACATTCTTACCGACATTGGCGCAGCTATTGCTGGTGGTATCGGACTTGCTGCAAGTGGCAATATCGATCCAACTCGAACTAACCCAAGTATGTTCGAACCAGTTCACGGAAGCGCCCCTGATATCGCAGGTCAAGGGAAAGCAGACCCGACTGCAACAATTCTTAGCGTAGTAATGCTGCTTGATCACTTAGGTGCAAGCGATGCTGCAAAGAAAGTTGAAGCTGCTGTAGCAAAAGATTTAGCAACTCGCTCTGGTGATCGCTCAACTAGCCAAATTGGTGACGCGATTGCAAGTGCAGTAGCTAACTAAATAAAAACTAAACCAACAAACCAGACATCAAAGGTGGCGATTTGAAGTGACTGACTTAGTCAATAAGAATCTCGACGTGTCTGCTGCTGAAATTGTTTCCTCAGGGGCAGCGCTTTATCCGGCCACCCCACGAATTAGTAACGCAAGTGAAATCTTGCGTAATCCAACTAAAAATCCTGCATCAAAAGAAAAGCGCGATGCGATTTTAGCTGCGCCTGGCTTTGGAAAATATTTTTCAGACAATGTTGTCAGGGCCATTTGGGTTAAAGGTCAAGGGTGGCAAAAGGCTGAATTAATCGGACAAGATGCCAGTGCTGGCGGACTTACAATTAACGCACTTCATTACGGACAATCAATCTTTGAAGGACTAAAGGCATACCGTCATCCTGATGGTGGCATTTACACATTCCGCCCGGAAGCAAATGCTCTTCGCTTCCAGCGCTCTGCTCATCGCTTAGCGTTGCCACCAGTTCCAACAGATTTATTTATTGGTGCATTAGAAGTTTTAGTTAATGAAGATCAAGATTGGGTCCCTAGTGGTGAAGATCAAGCTTTTTACCTTCGTCCACTTGAATACGGTTCTGAGCAAGCACTGGGTGTAAAGCCATCTGATGAAGTTACTTTCGTTCTCATGGGATCACCTGTTGGTGCTTATTTCCCGAACGGGGTTAAGCCAGTAAAAGTGTGGATTTCAGATGACTTCGTGCGCGCAGCTCCTGGTGGAACTGGCGAAGCAAAATGCGCTGGTAACTACGCTGCAAGTTTGCTTGCTCAATCTGAAGCAGCTCAGCAGGGTTGCGATCAGGTTGTTTGGATTGATGCCAATGAACGCAAATACATTGAAGAAATGGGTGGCATGAACCTGTTCTTCGTATACGGCAAAGGCAAAGATGCCAAAGTTGTCACACCAAAATTAACTGGCACATTATTGCCAGGTGTCACTCGCGATTCACTTTTAACTTTGGCTAAAGACCTTGGTTATCAAGCAGAAGAAGTGAAAATCTCTGTTGATCAATGGCGTGAAGGCTGTGCCAGTGGAGAAATCACTGAAGCATTTGCTTGCGGAACAGCTGCTGTAATCACACCAGTTGGAAATGTTGTCAGCAAGAACAGCGGAAGCTGGACTATTGGCGATGGCAATCCAGGTGAAGTAACTATGAAACTTCGCGAAGCATTAGTAAACATTCAAACCGGTCGTGCAGAAGATAAGCACAACTGGATGCACAGATTGGTTTAATTGTGGCTTTAACTGACGCTTTCCATGTTTATGACACAACACTTCGCGATGGCGCGCAGCGTGAAGGTATTTCATATTCAGTTGAAGACAAATTAACTGTTGCAAAGCTTCTTGATGAATACGGTGTTGGCTTCATCGAAGGTGGCTGGCCAGGTGCGCTACCAAAGGACACTGAATTTTTCGCACGCATGGCTGCTGGGGAAGTAGTTCTGAAAAATGCAAAACTTGTTGCCTTCGGCGCTACTCGTAAAGCAGGTGTGAAAGCATCAGAAGATCCACAAGTTAAAGCACTTGTTGATTCAAAGGCACCAGTAATCACCTTGGTTGCTAAAAGCGATGTGCACCACGTTGAAAAAGCATTAAAGACAACCAACGAAGAAAACTTGGCCATGATTGCCGACACAGTTTCTTACCTAGTTGGACTGGGTCGTCGCGTTTTCGTTGACTTTGAACATTTCTTTGATGGCTACAAACACGATTCAACTTATGGTGTTCAGGCAGTTAAAACGGCGATCGAAGCTGGCGCTGACGTTGCAGTGCTTTGTGACACAAACGGTGGCATGTTGCCATCAGGTATCGCAAAGATTGTTGCTGATGTTAAAGAACGTACCGGCGCTCGCCTTGGTATTCACTGCCAAGATGACACCGGCTGTGCAATTGCTAACTCAATTGCTGCCATCGAAGCTGGCGTAACTCACGTCCAGTGCACATCAAATGGATACGGTGAACGCACCGGTAATGCTGACTTATTTGTGGTTGTGCCAAATATCGAATTAAAGCTTGGCCTGAAAGTTTTACCAGAAGGTGCCCTTAAAGAAACGCTTCGCCTTTCACATGCCATAGCTGAAATAGCAAACCTTCCACCAAATACTCATCAGCCATACGCAGGTATTTCATCTTTTGCTCACAAAGCAGGCTTACATGCAAGTGCGCTTAAAGTTCACTACGACCTCTATAACCA
>JBDLPR010000134.1:0-2583 GCA_039800985.1 Actinomycetota bacterium
ACGTTACCTTTTTTGCCGATTTAGTCGGCAACCAAATTTCTCAGGAACGGGATCGAACCAGCGCAACACTAACTGCAGTTCATGTTGGTGAAAATGGTTTTGATGACATGCGCACATGTGCCCCGCCAGCAGGACGTGGTTATGAATACTTACTTGGAACCGGCTGGGATTGGGATGAGGAGCTTTCACGAATCCCTGAGTATCTAGATGAAAAAACTAAATCGCCATCAGTTGAAGCTGGGCTGTGGGATTTAGTTATTGACCCAACAAATTTGTGGCTAACGATTCATGAATCGATCGGCCATGCAACTGAATTAGACAGAGCACTTGGTTATGAGGCCAATTACGCAGGTTCATCTTTTGCAACCATCGATAAGTTAAATAACTTTAAGTATGGCAGTGACATTATGAATGTCACTGGTGATCGAACTGCTGCTCATGGTTTATCAACCGTTGGCTTTGATGATGAAGGCGTTGCTGCCCAACAATGGAATTTGATTAAAGATGGCATTTTGGTGGGATACCAGACCGACCGAAACATTGCCAAGAAGATTGGTTTAAGTAGATCAAATGGTTGTGCGTTTGCCGATTCCCCGCTACATGTGCCAATCCAAAGAATGCCTAACGTTTCTCTTCAAGCAGGCAAAGAAGATCTTTCAACAAACGATTTGATCAGCCAAGTTGAACGTGGCATCTACATCGTTGGCGACAAATCGTGGTCGATCGACATGCAGCGATATAACTTCCAGTTCACTGGCCAGCGTTTCTTTGAAATTAGAAACGGCAAGATCATCGGTCAATTAAAAGATGTGGTTTACCAATCGAAGACTCCAGACTTCTGGGGCTCAATGTCTGCCGTTGGCGGTAAACAAACTTATTTACTTGGTGGAGCACTTAACTGTGGCAAAGGTCAGCCAGGTCAGACTGCGCCAGTTAGTCATGGTTGTCCAAGTGCAGTTTTTAGAAACATAAATGTGCTTAACGGTAGAGCTGAGGCTGGCTCATGAGTGAATTAAACATTTCACAAGCAACTGAATATGCCCTGGAACTTCTTGGTAAGTCAGGTGGCGTTGCTGTTGGCGAAGTAAGCGACAGCGCAAATATTCGCTGGGCAAATTCATCGCTTACAACCAATGGGAACTCAATTGAGCAGTCACTTTCTATTGCTGCGTTTGTTGATGTTGACGGCGGGACAGCATGTGGTGTTGCTAGTGGACAGATTCGAACAAAAGATGACGTAATAAAACTGGTTGATAAGAGTAAAGCCAGTGCGCTTGCCGCCGGTGTGGCAGAAGATGCCAATAAATTAACTTCTGGAAGTGCCTCAAGTGATTTTGCCCAAGCACCTGCAGTAACAGATTTAGCTGGACTTGAAAAAGTATCCAAAAACCTTGGGCAGGTTATGAAAAATGATGAGGCCCAATATTTTGGTTATAGCGAAATCTCAACAGACACCATTTCTTTAGCAACTTCAGCTGGCTTGCGGGCAAGATTTGAACAATGCTCAAGTCGATTTGAACTCTGTGCCAAATCAACTGATCGAACTAGGTCATCTTGGTCTGGCGAAAGTGGTATTTCACTTAACAATGTGGATGTTTTTAAACACGCTAAGACCGTTGATCAAGGTTTAGTTCATCAAAAAAACAAAATCGATGTCACGCCTGGCAAGCACACCGTGACACTTTCACCAAGTGCAGTAGCCGATTTAATGATCTATTTAATGTGGACCGCATCAGCTAGAGAGGCTGCTGAAGGACGATCTGTGTTCTCAAGCCCCGCTGGTGGCACAAAAGTTGGCGAAAAACTAACTAATCGGAAATTCAACTTAACTTCTGATCCAAAATTCAAAGGACTTGAAACGATTAATCAAGTCATAAGCATGGGTTCATCTTCATTTGCCAGCACATTCGACACTGGTCTTGAAATTCCAGCAGTGAATTTGATTGAAGATGGAACTTTAAAGGCTCTTGGAAGTAGTCGCTACACCGCGTCCCTTGCAAAACTTCCTTTCACTCCCCTTGCTGACAACATCATTGTTAGCGATGCAAATGGAACTGGTGATTTAAATCAACTTGCTACGAGAATGAAAGATGGGTTGTTAATAACTTGTCTTTGGTACATCCGTGAAGTTGATCCACAATCACTACTTCTAACTGGACTAACCCGCGACGGTGTTTATGTGGTTAAAGAGGGTGAAATTATTGGTACTGCAAATAATTTCAGGTTTAACGAATCACCAGTTGGAATGTTAAGTCGCATTACAGATGCTGGTGATTCAGCATTTTGTTTACCAAGGGAATGGGCTGACTGGTTCTCTAGAGCGAAAGTTGCCCCGCTAACAATTGCCGACTTTAACTTGTCGACAAAGTCAGATGCGATTTAAGCATCTTCTAAGCGGAAGCCAACCTTCATTCCAACCTGCACGTGAGCAACTTCGCCATCGCGGATGTTGCCACGGATTTCGGTAACTTCGAACCAATCCAAATGGCGCAATGTTTCAGCTGCCCGCTTAATCCCATTCTTGATCGCACTATCAATGCCATCAGGTGAAGTGCCAACTATTTCAGTTATGCGGTAAGTGCA
>JBDLPR010000135.1:0-2758 GCA_039800985.1 Actinomycetota bacterium
AAAACCAAGTAAGTAAGCCAGATATCCAAAGTTTTCCCCAAAATAAAACTTGGTATTGCCTTCTAGCCTGGGCTGGGGCTATCCAAAAGCAATGGGTTATCTAAAACAAATATTTTCACTCACCTTCTCATTTATTGTGCTGATCACTATCGCTTCTGCCCCTAAAGTAAATGCACTTGAACCAAATCCCAATTGGACTTATCCAATCGAAAATAAAAAAGTTGTCCGGCCTTATGAACCACCACTTCAAAACTGGTTAGCCGGTCATCGTGGAATAGATTTTGCAGCACCTGTGAATACTGAAGTTCACTCAGTTGGGTTTGGCACAGTTATCTATGCTGGACCGCTTGCCAGTAAGGGCGTTGTAGTAATAAACCATGGTTTAGTTCGCACAACTTATGAACCGGTTAAGGCTGTTGTTTCAATTGGCGATGAAGTAAAGCCTGGTCAGTTAATTGGAACACTGGAGATTGGTGAAAGTCATTGTTCAACTCAAACCGAAGTTTTCTGCTTGCACCTTGGCGCAATCAGAGATGGGAAATACTTAAATCCGTTATTGCTTATAAAGCCAAGAGTACGACTGTTGCCACTTAATAATTAAGCTCGTGGATGAGCTTGCTCAAATACTGCGCGAAGTCGATCCATCGAAACATGTGTATAAAGCTGTGTGGTTGAAAGACTGGCATGGCCAAGCATTTCTTGTACCGCTCTTATGTCGGCGCCACCTTCGATCAAATGCGTTGCAGCCGAATGTCTAAATCCGTGTGGGCTTAAATCTGGAACACCTTCAAGAGTTGCTAAGACTTCGGTAACCATTTTTCGAACCACGCGTTGATCAATTCGCTTGCCACGTGATCCAAGGAAAACCGCTTGGCCACTATTTTCATTGGCTAATGATTTACGGACAGTCTTTAAATAATTTGTCAGAGTTTGATCTGCTTTTGAACCAAATGGGACAACCCGCTGTTTTGATCCTTTACCGGTAACTCTGATAGTTCGCCTGGACTGATCGATGTCGTTTATATCAAGACCAACCAATTCACCAACACGAATTCCAGTTGCATACATCATTTCTAGAATTGCTAAATCGCGAATATGTTCAGGTGAATTATCATCAGCCCTAGTTGCTGCTCTTTGCATAATTTGGGTAGCTTGATTTTGTTGCAAAACATTAGGCAGTTTTTTACTTACTTTTGGAATCACAAGTGCTGAAGCGGGGTCTTCAGTGAGGTGACCGTTGTGTGTAGCCCAGGCAAAAAATGTTCTGGCAGCAGTTGCCCGTCTTGCAATAGTTGCTGAAGTTAGCCCGTGGTTTCGCTGGTCGGCTAGCCAACCCCGAAGTTCCATGATGCCAACATCGCCTAGTTCGTTGCAGCCACGACCAACTACAAATTCAACTAAGTCTTCTAAATCTTTTCGATATGCCTTGGCAGTATTGGCACTGCGACCCAGCTCAAGTTCCAAATACTGAATGAACCGATCAACAATCGGAGCAAACGTACTAGGAAGTGAATTCACTTAACTACCGTTACAAGTTATTGGTCCTTTTGCAAGGACATCGGCCGCAAGTTCTTAACTAATCAAATTCTTTAGGTCTACCAAAATGCTCATTGATTGATTTGCGATGCCTTGGTTAGTGCCAATTGAAGTGGCGCTATTAATTGGCCCGGGCACGCCCCAAACTTTTCGACCTAACGCATTTGCCCAATTGGCCGTTGAAAGTGAACCTGATCTATGGGCTGCCTCCACCACCACAACTTCATCACTTAGTGCTGCGATTATTCGATTCCTTGTTAAGAAATTTTGTTTTAATGGCCGGCCACCAGGTGGTATTTCACTAACTACTGCCCCGTTTTGAACTAATCGTGAAATCAACCCAGAATGCGCAGCTGGATAGGCAACATCTATTCCGCAACCCAAAACTGCGATTGTCCTGCCGCCAACGGCGATTGCACCACGATGCGCTGCCGCGTCAATTCCAAAAGCTGCTCCAGAAATAGTTACGAAAGAACTTTTTGCCAAGGTCGAGCCAATTTCACCTGCAACTTGTTCGCCATATTGCGACGACGCCCTTGCCCCAACTACAGCAATTTTCTTATTTGATTTTTCAAGTGCTTGTAAATCGCCACGCACCCATAAGCAAAATGGAGTTTGAAAATCTAAATCCAATAATTTTCTTGGCCAGAATTGACTACCTGGATAAATAATCTGCGCTTGAGCTCTTTTGGTTTTTCGGTAAACACTTTCCAAATCCTGCACCAAGTCTGTAGAAATTAGTTTTAAGAACTGAGATCTTGTGCCAATGCCTTCGATTAATTTGAATAGTGTCTCTACAGGTCCAAATTCGGCAACCATTGCGCCAACTCTTTCATTTGCTGGCGGGGTATGCATTGCCAGAAGAATTCGTGCTGATAATTCATCGAACTTAATAACATGGGTTGAATTTAAATTCATACCCAGCAGATTTATACAAAGCCTGTACGACTGAAAGGGCTTTAAGAAACTGTGGGTAAAACCCCGCTGTTAATTGTTTAAGTTATCTAAATCAGGTTTTGCTAGTTCTTCAACGTTTACGTCTTTAAACGTTAATACGCGAACTTTCTTAGCAAATCGTGCTTGGCCGTAGATGTCCCAGATCCAAGCATCACTAAGGACAACTTCAAAATAGACATCGCCAGCTTCATTAGTGCGCACCTGTACATCAACGCCGTTTGATAAATAAATTCGACGTTCAGTGTGAACTATGTAATTAAAAAGA
>JBDLPR010000136.1:0-4893 GCA_039800985.1 Actinomycetota bacterium
CCCCAATTATTTATATGAATGGCACGTTCATTAAACGTCTAGTTGAAGCCAACTTCGCCGACTTTTCTCAATATCCACTTTGGATAGCTAAGTGGGGCCCAAGTTTAGGTACTGATCCAGGTCCATTTACTACCTGGCAAGGCACATGGACAATCTGGCAATTCACAGCAGATGGAAAAATTAACGGAATTGAATCTAAATACACTGACTTAAATGTATTCAATGGAACTCCAAGTCAGTTCCAAGATTTTATTAATCGTTAAGCAAAAGCTGCATCAAGGGCAACTTCAACCATTGCCTTAAATCCGGTTTCGCGTTCTTCGGCGCTAGTTAATTCGTGTGTGCGAATTAGGTCACTCACAGTACAAATAGTTAGTGTTCGCCTGCGATACTTAGCTGCAATCGTGTAAAGTCCTGAGCTTTCCATCTCAACTGCATAAACACCAAGTGATTCAAGAACATCGAGTGCATTGCTGTCATCGTAGAACTGATCCATAGTTGCAATGCCACCAACATGGTGCGACAAATTGCGGCTACGTGCTGCTTTCACAGCTGCTTCAAGTAAGTCGTAATTGGCTGTTGGCGCAAAATCAAGTCCACCTGTTGCTTTTCGATTCACGCCGCTATCAGTGGAAGCTGCCATCGCAATCACAATGTCACGTAATTTAAGCGGACCAACCGCACCACATGTACCAACACGGATAGCAGTTTGCACATCAAAGTCTTTGAATAATTCGGTTACATAAATTGAAAGTGAAGGTACACCCATACCGGTACCTTGAACGGATACGCGATTGCCTTTGTAAGTGCCAGTGAAACCGAACATGTTACGAACAGAGTTGTAGCGAACTGGGTTTTCAAAGAAGTTCTCGGCAATCCACTGCGCCCGTAGCGGGTCACCAGGAAGTAAAACTGTTTCGGCGATGTCGCCCTTATTTGCACCAATGTGTGGAGTACTCATACTTTTAATCTACCTAAGGCCTTTCTGGCTTAGTCATGGGGACGAGAAACTTGATAAACCTGATCAAGGCCTGAAGTATCGGCCAGACGATGGGAGGCCACGATGAGCGATTTACCGTTGGTTGCAGCTAAAACTTTTTCCATTACTTGATCAGCCAGTAGTGAATCTAGATGTTCAGTGGGCTCATCAAGTAGCCAAACGTTTGGATTTGCAATAAACAATCGAGCAAGAGCCAATCGTTGCTTTTGCCCTCCAGACATGGTGCTACCTCGTTCACCGATCATTGTTTCCAGTTGACTTGGAAGGGCTTTTACCCAGTCAGCAAGTTGAACTTGCGCTAAGGCTTTCCACATTTGATCATCCGTTAAGTCTTGCGGGTGATCGGATGCAAGACGAAGATTTTCTGAGATAGTTGTTGCAAAAATATGTTGCTCAGGTGAGCTTGCGATTAACTTTTCACGGATTACTTGCCCAGATAGTTGAGTGCTATCTACGTCACCAAGTGTGTATTTGCCTGATCTGAGCGAAAGGAATTTTTGCAAAATCGCAATAATTGTTGATTTACCAGATCCACTAGGCCCAACGAGTCCAAGTGAGGAATTTTGAGGAACCACAAAATTTACATCGCTGACAGCATCTTGGTTTGTCCAAGCTGCGCTGGCATTGGTCAATTTAATTTCCACTGAAGAGATAGCTGAACTTTGTGCTGGTTCAGTAATCGGATCAGGTGAATCCATGACTTCAATTAATCGATTTGCACTACTGCGCACCCGAGCCAGTGCAAGAGCGGCATTTGGAAAGTTTGAAACTGATTCAAATGCAGCCATTGGGATCATCGTAAGCACGGCAAGAAGCGCGCCATCAATCTTTCCGTCAGTGAAAGCAACTATTGCTACATACGTTGAACAAAGGATGGCCACTCCTTGAGCCAAAATTAGTAACCCACTAGCCAGACCGGAGGCAAATGCTTGCTTTCTTGAGATCGAAGTTAATTTCTCATCAAGTTCAGTTAGACGGGTAATTGCTACTTCGTGCTGGCCTAGGGAAATAATGTCAGCATTACCTGAATAAAACTCGATTAATTCATCAACCAATTCACCGCGAACTTCAGCTGTTGCACGCTCACTCTTTGCTGCGCTCCAAGCTGTAATTAGTGGAATCACAAGACCTGCAAAAAGCAAGGTTAAAAGCATGACTAGCCCAGCACTTGGCAATAACCAAGCTGAAAGCCCAACTGCAAAACTTGCCGCTAAAACGCCAGAAGTTATCGGCAGCACCACGCGAAGAGGCAAGTCTTGAACAGCATCAACATCAGAAACTAATCGGGCAAGGAGGTCACCGCGTCTAAAGGCTGGCAGGCCCGAAGGTGCTAGTTTTTCAAGTCGATCAAAGACAGCGCGATGTATTCCCGTGAGCGAATTAAAAGTCGCATTATGTGAAAGTAGTCGTTCGGCATATCTGGCAACACCACGGCTGAGTGCAAAAGTTCTAACACCAACAACTGCAACTGAAAGCGTCAGCACTGGTGGCATCAACGCAGCTTTGGAAATAAGCCAACCGCTCGTTGCCATGAGCGCAATTGAGCTAATCAAGGTAATTGCTCCAAGCACGGCAGAGCCAATTAATTGTGCTTGCATCGGCTTAAAGTATTGCCACATTCTCTTCACGGCGCTCATGAACTAACACCGCTAAATTCAGGTTCTTTAACTTCAATTACTTGATCGGCATTAATCACAAGATGCGGTCTATGAGCAATGGCAATTACACACTTACCTTCTTTAACTAATTCATGAAGTGTTAAGTTGATTAATTCTTCAGTTTTTGCGTCAAGTGATGCCGTTGGTTCATCCAAAATGAAAATCGGCTGGTTTTGAAGAATAACTCGAGCAAGTGCAATTCTTCTGCGCTGACCCATCGACAAGCCTGTTGACGCGGTTAATTTTGTGTCCAACCCATCTGGTAAATCAGTTGGGTTGGTTACGGATAATCCAACTTTTTCAAGTGCAGAAATAATGTCCTTTTCATTGGCACTTGGATCAGCCATTTGAATTGCCTGGCGAACAGTTCCATAGGGTAGCCACGGGGACTGCGGGAAATAACTAATGTGGCTGCGCCAGTAGTCAAGATCCAGGTCAACAATGTTTTGATTGTTGACCTGGATAGATCCAGATGCACAATTGGCAAATCCTAAAAGTAAATTAACTAACGTAGATTTTCCAGAACCGCTTGCGCCTTTAACGGCAGTAAGTTGACCTGAGCGCGCAGTGAAACTAAGTGGAGCTAGCGCAACCATATTCGAATTGGGGTAGCTGTAACTAACATCGCTAACTTCAATTTCAAGCGGAAGAGAAATAGCTGTCTTTGTAGAGCCGCTCGTTAGACCTACTGGTGCCTCAAGGATTTCAAACATGCGATCAGCCGCACCCATCCCGTCAACAACAGCATGAAATTGCGCGCCAAGTTGGCGAAGTGGCAGGTAGGCCTCAGGCAGCAGAAATAGAACAATTAATCCTTCACGCAAATTGATAGAACCGTTTACAAGGCGAAGACCAATTGAAACTGCCACTAATGCCATTGAAAGCGTGGAAATAAGTTCCAAAACTAAAGATGATAAAAATGAAACCCGCAAAACACCCATAGTTGCACTGCGGTATTCATCACCAACAGCAGCAATCGCATCTGCCTGGCGCTTAGCCCGATTAAAAACTTTTAGAGTTGGCAATCCTTGTACTAAGTCAAGAAAGTGACCAGAAAGTGCCTGCAAACTATTCCATTGGCGATCAACTTTGTTCTTCGAATAGATGCCAACAAGTGCCATAAAAAAAGGAATCAACGGAATTGTCAGTCCGATTATTACTGCACTTAACAAATCCTGGGTAAGAACAGTTATTCCAACAGTCAATGGGATGGCAGCTGCTAAGAAAATTTGTGGAAGATATCTGGCAAAGAAAGTGTCAAGTGCATTTAGTCCTTGGGTACTTAACGTTGCCAAGTCTGCACTTTGCCGGCTGGAAACCCAAACCGGCCCTAACTCTAAAGTTTTTGAGATTACTGTAGTTCGCAGCTGGCTCTTTGCTTTATTAGATGCCCTTGTTGCAAAGACATCAGAAAGCCAGGCACTTAGCGCGCGAGCAAAAAATACTGCGGCAAGTAAATAAAGATCGTCTATAACGTCAGCGAGCTCCTTGTCGCCAAGATAAATGTCGACAAGGAGCCCACCTAATAGCAAGGCTTGAAGGATGATTAGCGCGGTATTTACTAGTCCGTTTACTGCTGAAAAAGCCAAGAAGGTTTTCGTAGCTTTTGCGTACTTCAGCAGTCGCTGGTCTATCGCACGCATAATCCTCCTACATCTTTAAGCCTTAACTTCTTCTAGTCCTAGTGTTCCAGACTCTGGATTTGGAATCTGATCCGCACTTAGTCGCTTGCGGAAAATCCAGTATGTCCAGGCTTGATAAGCCAAAACAATTGGAGTGAACACAACAGCTACGATCGTCATCACTTTAAGGGTGTAGTCGGTAGACGATGCGTTGTAGATGTCTAGACCAGCCTGTAGTCGATCGATATTTGGCATCACATTTGGATACAAGACACCAAATAGCGAAACAACAGCTAACAACAAAGTGGCAGCAGAGAAGAAGAACGCCCAACCTTCTCTACGAACGCGATTTGCTGCAAGACCTGCAACCCACATAACTGCAGCAGCCAAGATTGGAACCCAAGTCCAGGCTTTTTGCGAGTAGGCAAGTTGTGTCCAAAGTAGGAATACAACAGCAAGAACAGCGGCAACTAAACCAATCTGTCCAGCAAGAGCATTACTACGAGCACGGATCGGACCATCTGTCTTTAGTGCCAAGAAGATGGCTCCATGGGTTAAGAACAGCGTCAAAGTAACTAAGCCACCAAGAAGTGCATAAGGATTCAATAAATTG
>JBDLPR010000137.1:0-3256 GCA_039800985.1 Actinomycetota bacterium
CAGTTAGTGTTGCGCTGGTTCGATCCCGATCCTGAGAAATTTGGTTGCCGACTAAATCGGCAAAAAAGGTAACGTCTTTACCCATAGCCGCTTGAACATCAACGTGATGGACTGCGCCATGTTTTGAAACTTTTCCATGCCAGCTTTTAAGTAGTTCTATTACTTCGCTATCGGGAACTTGCATTTGATCAATTTCAACTGGAAGTTTCCAGGAAACTTTTCCATGAACTGGTTCATCAGCAAGATCAACCACATCAGTTGAGACTGCGCTACTGATCTTTGCCATTTCTAGTGCGGCAGCGGCTGCTTTTCTAACTCCGGCTTCACTTAGTTCGGTCGTGGCACCAAAACCCCAAGCACCGTTATGTACGACGCGAACATTTAATCCAGTTGAGCTATCACTTGCCACGTTCTCTACTTGTCCGTCACGCAGTGCGATCCCACGGGTATCGTGACGAGCAACGCGTACCTGGCCAACAGAAGCACCACTGCTACCAACAATTTCCAGGGCAATAGCCGCTAGATTTTCAGGATTAATGTTCATTACCGATAACCTAGACCAATGACCCGAGTTGTTTTGGTAACAGGTGGCAATCGTGGCATTGGTTTATCAATTGCCCGTAAATTCCAAGAAGCTGGCGACACGGTCGTTGTGACCAGCCGCTCAGGTGAACCGATTAGCGGTCTGCACGTGGTCAAGTGTGATGTCTCAAACACTGAAAGCGTTGAAGCAGCTTTTAATGAAATTGAAGAAAAATACGGCCAGGTTGAAGTAGCTGTTGCCAATGCGGGCATCACTCGCGATGGTTTGATTATGCGAATGTCAGATGAAGACATTGAAGATGTGATTAATACAAATCTTTATGGCGCAATCCGGGTAGCCCGCAGGGCATCAAAGACCATGATGAAAGCTCGTAAAGGTCGGCTAATTTTCATTTCAAGTGTTGTTGGACTCATGGGTTCAGCAGGTCAGGTGAATTACGCAGCCTCCAAATCAGGTTTAGTTGGCGCTGCCAGATCTCTTGCTCGCGAACTTGGGTCACGTGGAATCACAGCAAATGTGATCGCTCCAGGTTTTGTTGATACTGATATGACTGCTGAATTAACTGAAGAACGCAAGAGTGCAATTGTGGGTAACGTGCCACTTGGCCGTTATGCCAGCCCGGATGAAGTTGCAGATGTTGTTAAATTTATGGCCTCAGAAGAAGCTGGATACATCACTGGTGCAGTAATTCCAGTTGATGGCGGACTAGGAATGGGACACTAAGCACATGGGAATTCTTGATGGCAAGAACATTTTGGTTACAGGTGTCCTAACCGATTCTTCAATTGCCTACCACGTAGCTCGCTTGGCCCAAGAACAAGGCGCAAATATTGTTCTAAGTTCATTTGGTCGAACCACAAGTATTACCAAGCGAATTGCAGGTCGTCTTCCAGTTGAGCCACCAATTGTTCAACTTGATGTTACAAACAAAGAAGATTTGGAAAACCTAGCTGGCGCAATCAAAGAACATGTGCCTCATCTTGATGGTGTTTTGCACTCAATCGCATTTGCGCCAGAAGCTGCACTTGGTGGCAACTTCCTTAACACCGAATGGGAAGACGTAAAAGTAGCGCTGGAAATTTCTGCTTACTCACTTAAGTCACTGAGTATGGCTTGCCTTCCGCTGATGCAAGGTCGCGGAGCTCAAGTACTTGGTCTTGATTTTGATGCAACTGTTACCTGGCCGTTCTATGACTGGATGGGCGTTTCAAAAGCTGCCCTTGAATCAACTTGCCGTTACTTAGCGCGCGATCTTGGTCCAAAAGGTGTGAAAGTTAATTTGATTGCAGCCGGTCCGCTTTACACAACTGCTGCTAAAGGTATTCCAGGGTTTGATCAGTTTGGTCCAATGTGGGAACGACGTGCACCGATCGGTTGGGACACAAGTGATCCAGTGCCAACTGCAAAAGCATGTGTTGCCATGTTTAGTGATTGGTTCCCGGCAACCACCGGTGAAATTATTCACGTCGATGGTGGCGTGCACTCACAAGGTGGTCCTTGATCAATCCTTGGCGGATTTTTCGTCAGCACGATCAATTTGATCGCGAGTAATACCTAAAACAAATAGCACAGTGTCCAAATAAGGTGTGTTAACTGATGCATGTGCAGAATCACGAACAAAAGGTTTGGCATTAAATGCAATACCAAGTGCTGCCGAGTGCAACATGTCTAGGTCATTGGCGCCATCACCAATAGCAACTGTGCGGCTCATTGGAATTTCATGCAAAGCCGCAAAATCTTTAAGAGCTTGTGCTTTCGCTGGGCGGTCAATAATTGGTCCGACTAAATTGCCAGTGACCACGCCATCAATAATTTCAAGTTCGTTAGCACGAAAATGTTCAACGCCCATGCGAGCAGCCAGGGGAGCGACTACTTGACTGAAGCCACCGCTGACTAAAGCAATGTGAAAACCAAGGCGGTTAAGTGTTCGACATAAGGTAGCTGCGCCAGGAGTTAATTTGATTTCATCTAAGATTTCATGAACTTGAGTTTCAGTTAATCCTTTAAGTTTGCTAACTCGTTGTCGAAGCGACTGTTCAAAATCAAGTTCACCATTCATCGCTCGATGGGTAATTTCAGAAACCTCAGCAGCTACACCAGCTTTGGCTGCCAACAGATCAATTACTTCATCCTGGATAAATGTTGAATCCACATCCATGACCACTAAGTGAATTCCGCGACGGTCTAATCCTGCATCTTGAACGGCGATGTCGATTTCATTTGCTCTGGCAACTTTGGCAAGTTTTTCGCGTAGTTCTAGTTTGTCAACGCCACCGACTTCAAATTCAACTGCGGTGACAGGGTAGTTAGCCACCTGCCTGATTCGATCGATGTTGCCATGCAGACCGGCAATTGTTTTAGCGATTGCACTAATTGAACTTGGCACAAGTGGACTACCAAGGACAGTGACAATAATTCGTTCGATTCGATGATCAAAGTCATCTTGATTAACCCTGCGATGATCAACTTGCATCTGTCTTGAATCAGCAAATGCCTTGGCAGTTATCACGGCTTGTTCGAGCACGGAATCATCAGTTGTTGACTGAACTGCCATACCTAAAACAAGGTGGCCTTGCAGAACAATTTGTTCTAGTTGTCTAACGGTTAATGGAAGATTAGAAAGTGCTTCAGTTAGCCCAGCAGTGACACCAGATTGATCTTGACCACTTACGGTCAACACCAGAACATCAGTCACAAGGAAAAGACTATTGG
>JBDLPR010000138.1:0-4756 GCA_039800985.1 Actinomycetota bacterium
CAAACAGACCAACTAGGAATATAAAAAATCCCCCTACGATGCCTGGCACAAAAAGACCAACTAATAAGAATGAAAGCATTAGAAGTGGGATTAGCCACTTTGGCCAATTATTAATCGTTAGTAGTGCAGGCGTACTTAAAACTTCTAACTTCTTGCGCAAATTACTAGACATATATCTCCCCCAGCCTTGGCTACTAACTTTAGCGACCAGGGCTTATTGACAATGATTCTTAATAAGTCTAAACTGGAATCATTCTCAATAAGGAGTTCAAATGGGGATTTTCGTAGCCTCTCTCACTGTTCTAGCCACCTTCTTTGGCGGATTACTGGCATTGCGTGCACGAAGTAAGAATCATCTAGTTCTTGGGTTAAGCGCAGGTTTATTGCTGGGCTTAGTGGCCTTCGACCTCTTGCCTGAAGTATTTGAATTAACCACATTGGAAATCTGGCATGTGCCAGCTGTGATGGTTGCCTTTTTAACCGGTTTCTTGGTGTTACACGTCATCGAGCGACTAGTTGGTGCACACGATCCACATGAACACGGCGCTGTTCCTGATCACGCACACCCGCATCAGATTGGCGGACTAATCGCAGCACTGGCAATGGTTGTTCATATATTTTTGGATGGTTTAGCTGTAGCGCTGGCATTCAAAGTTGATCAAACTTTCGGTTGGTTGGTTGCAGTTGCTGTCATGGCTCATGCATTCTCGGATGGCTTAAATACAGTTGCCATGCTAAGTGGAGTTGAAAATTGGACTAAGCGGGCCAAAACACTTCTTGGTGCTGACGCCCTTGCGCGCGTAAGTGGCGCAAGTGTTGGAACTTTTGTTTCAATCAGTGATAACTTCCTTGGAATCTACTTAGCCGTTTTTGCTGGTTTCTTGACCTATCTTGCTACATCACACATTTTGCCTGAAGCCCACTCAGTCAAACCATCAAAGTCAATTTTGGTTTCAACTCTTCTAGGTGTTGTGGCGATGTTCTTGATGATCAATCTTGTACATGGTTAAACATGCAACGCAATACTAAACAAAGGCAGGCAGTAGAAAGTTGCCTTAAAAAGATTTCTGGATTTGCAAGTATCCAAGAAATTCATGCTGAACTTCAAAAATCTGGCAGCAAAGTAGGGCTATCAACCGTTTATCGACTGGTTGGTCAGATGCATGCTGACAATCAAGTTGACATGATTTTGAACGAAAGTAACGAATCTCTATTTAGACTCTGCAGCAATGAGCACCATCACCATATCGTTTGCGATGGTTGTGGAATTACTGTTGAAATTATTGATGACCTGATCGAATCTTGGGCAAACAAAATAGCAAAATTGAATAAATTTAAGTTGACATCACATCAACTTGAACTAACCGGAACTTGCGTTAACTGTTCTTAGCTATTTGATTTGGCACTGCCCCGCCGTAACGACGGTCACGACTTGCAAAAATCTCACAAGCTTCCCAGAGGTGTCTTCGGTCAAAATCTGGCCAAAGGGTGTCAAGAAAAACAAATTCCGCATAAGCACTTTGCCAAAGCAGAAAATTGCTTATTCTCTGCTCGCCACTTGAGCGAACAAATAAATCAACATCTGGCAGATCGGGTTCATCTAGATACTTACCGATAGTTTTTTCGGTAATTTTTGCTGGATCTAATTTGCGAGATTTAACGTCGCTGGCAATCCTGGAAACTGCATCTGCAATCTCAGCCCGACCACCGTAATTAACGCACATAGTTAAGGTGAGTTTCTTATTGCGCTTAGTGGTTTCTTCGGCTTTTTCTAATTCTTCAATTACTGACTTCCATAATTTAGGTCTGCGTCCTGCCCAGCGAATCTGCACACCTAAATCATTCATTTCACCTACTCGGCGCCTAATCACATCGCGATTGAAATTCATTAAGAATTTAACTTCATCTGGCGAACGCTTCCAATTTTCAGTTGAGAAGGCGTAAGCCGAAATGTGAGTGATTCCAAGTTCTAATGCGCCATAAACGCAATCCATCAAACTTTGTTCGCCAGCTTCATGGCCTGCGGTTCTTGGAAGGCCGCGTTCTTTCGCCCAACGACCGTTGCCATCCATCACAATTGCAACATGTTTTGGAATTAATTCTTTTGGAATTTTTGGCGCAGTTGCTCCTGAGCTATGTTTTGGCGGCTGCATAGATTTATCTTTCCACGGAACTAACGAATTCGATCAACTAGCGGCAATGATCGAAGTGTTTTATCCATATGCCATTGGGTATAGGCGGCAACAATTCCAGAAACTTCATTTTTTTGCGATCCGGTTGCCTGATCAGCCACATTCCAATCGCCTTCAAGAAGTGCTTGCATGAGTTGGACTGATTCTGCTTTAGGGGCAACACTTCCTGGGGCGCGATGATCAAAACAAAGCGCCCCACCAGATGGCACATGAAAAAATGGTTGCGCACCCGACATCCCACAAACTATGCAGGCGTCAAGTGTTGGTGAGTAACCGGCAAGTGAAAGTGCGCGCAACAAATATGCATCTAGCACCAAAGTTGAATCGTGCTCACCATTTACTAAAGTGCGAAGGGCGCCAACAAGTAATAAATACTGCGCTTCATTTGCCACAGATTCTTCAGAAACTAAACGATCAGCAGTTTCAAGCATTGTTTGCCCTGCTGTCCAGAGGGTGTAATCGATAGCAAGATCTTGCCCGTAGGCATTAAGTGATTCTGCTTGTGTGATTATGTGTAAGTTCTTGCCTTCGTGCAGCAAAAGATCGACTCGACTAAATGGCTCAAGCCTGGCGCCAAATTTACTCTTTGTCCGGCGAACGCCTTTTGCAACTGCTCTAACTTTGCCACGTTCTCTTGTTAGAAATGTAATAATTCGATCAGCTTCGCCAAGTTTGTGTGTGCGAAGAACAATGGCTTCGGCGCGGTAACTTGGCATAGGTCTATGGTGTCATGGCCGACCAACATTTAAGCGATCAGGTAACGTCAAGGTATGAAGAAAACCAATGAAGCGTCACAAAACCCACATCAATTATTTGGAATTGACCGCCACAATCTAAACCAATCGCTGCGGATCATAACTTTCTGGGTAATTGGCCTAATGGTAAGTCTTTGGATTTTTGATAAAAACCGCAATTTCATTTTCCTGTTATTGCTTTCCTGGCTTACTGCAATTGCAATGGATCCAGCTGCCGACTGGTTAACTGCTAAGGGCATGAAGCGTGGTGGCGCTGTGGGTGTAGTTCTAATTACTTTGATCATTTTTGGCATTGGATTTTTGGGATTATTTGGTGGCGTGCTCTTTTCGCAGGCAGCATCGCTAGTTGATGAACTTCCAGTAATTGTCGCAAATGCCGTGAACTGGATTAATTCAACATTCGATTTAACGCTTAGCTCAACTGAAATTCAACAGTCACTTAATCTAACGCCAGAACAAATGGCCACTTGGGCTAGCAACTTAGCTGGTGGCGTCGTAGGCGTTGTTACTGGATTAATCGGTGCAATTTTCCAGTTCTTAACAATGTTGTTATTTGCCTACTATTTTGCCGCGGAGGGCACCAGAGTCAGAAGAGCAATCGGTCGCTGGTTAAGCCCATCAGCACAAGAAGTATTTGTGACAACTTGGGACATCGCAGTTCAAAAAACTGGCGGATTTGTTGCTTCAAAACTTTTATTAGCTGTTGTTTCAATTTTTGCCCACGGTATTTTCTTCATGGCAATCGGTGTTCCTTACTGGTTACCAATGGCAATCATTACTGGAATCGTTGGTCAATTCATTCCGGCAATTGGAACTTACCTAGGTATTTTGATTCCAGTGCTTTTCACATTGTTTAGCACCCCATTTGATGCACTTTGGATCATTATTTTTGCCACGATCTACCAGCAATTTGAAAACTACATTCTTTCACCACGTATCAGCCGAAAGATGATGGACATACATCCTGCGATTGCATTTGGAGCCGTAATAGTTTTTGCAAATTTATTTGGTGCCCTAGGTGCACTTATTGCAATTCCAGTTGCTGCAGCCATAGTTGCTGTTTCTGATACCTACGGAAGACGAAATAACCTAATTCCGCGGTTGCATGATTTAGATAATTAAAAACCTAGTCGGTTTAATTGCTTTGGATCGCGCTGCCAATCTTTAGCGACTTTAACGCGCAGATCTAAGTAAACGGGTACGCCCAGCATTTTCGAAATTGCCCCGCGAGCGGTTGTGCCAACTTCTTTTAGGCGACTGCCGTTTTTGCCAATCACAATATGTTTCTGACTATCCCGCTCAACATAAACGACTGCGAAAATATCCATTAATGGCTTATCTTCAGCTCGATCAGCTCGCATGGCCATTTCATCAACTACTACGGCAATAGAGTGCGGCAGTTCGTCACGAACCCCTTCAAGAGTCGCCTCTCGAATAAGTTCTGCGATCATGATCTGCTCAGGTTCGTCAGTTAATTCACCATCTGGATACAGGGGTTGACCTTCTGGAAGGTGGGAAAGCAATAGATCGCTAAGTAGATCTATTTGAATATCATTAACCGCTGATACTGGAACGATTTCAGCCCATTCAAAATTAAGTTCGCCGGCTAAATTACTAACTGCAAGCAACTGTTCTCCCACTGCTTGCTTTTCAGCGGTATCCACTTTTGTGACGACTGCAATTTTTTTAACTTTTGGCAAACCTGCAAGTTGCTCAACAATGAAACGATCGCCTGGACCAATTGATTCATTTGCCGGAAAACACATCACAACTAAATCCACTTCAGACCAGGTATCAGCTACTAGTGCA